>DUIS01000061.1:11625-11989 GCA_013330215.1 Microcaldota archaeon
GAGTTACCACGAGTGAGCTGCTGAACGGTGCGGTAAAGGCTGCCGTTGCGGCGTGCGCAGTGTGGTGCTCCACCACGTGAAGCTTGAATTTGTCGAAGCCCATGTGCCTCAGCTTCCCCGCAACTATGCTGCTGCTTATGCTGTTGCATGCGGGAAGAATGCCTATGGACGTAAGGCTGTATTTCAGGTTATGCCTCGAATTCTCAAAATGCGGCTTCAGCATCTTCCTTCTCCTGAACTTGTAGTAGCTCTCCTTCATCGATGGGAAGATCCTCTCCAGCGTCTTTGTGAACTCTGTTGTTGTGAATGCGACATGCTCAACGTCAGATGGCTTGATGTTCTCATAATCTAGCGCGGCCTTTAT
>DUIS01000065.1 GCA_013330215.1 Microcaldota archaeon
TGATTGGATGGCGACAAAATTGAGCAGCAGGGAGGCATTGGCAAAAGACATTACGATTGGCTTGCGCCAGGAGAGATCGATACTCACATGGTACAATGATAGGCCCGAGGGCTGGCGGCTTGTGAACGGGCTGTGGAGCCCATACTATATCAACATGAGATTGATAACAACATCGCCGAAGCTTTACCGTAAGACGGGAGAGGGATTCTGCCTGATGCTCGACGAAGAGGGCTACAGGGCCGACAACTGCAGGTTAGTAGGCGTAGCAATGGCAGGGATTCCGTTCGCCAACGCTGTGACATTGATGGCCGGGATACCCTCTTTGTACACAAGAAAACTTCCTGAGGACGTAAAGACGCCTGTGGATTTGCAGCGCTACATAGGCTCGCACGGCCAGCATGCGCTTGTGGAGGGGCATTTTGAGTCTGGGGACACCATAGTCTGCATAGACGATCTGGTGACGCGCTTCGACAGCAAGCTGCTTGCCATTCACCAGGTCCAGGCGGAGGCCAAAAGAAAGGAGCTTACAGGCATAAAGTTAGAGGATGTTTTTGTGCTTCTCGACAGGGAGCAGGGCGCTTCGGAGAAGGCGTCGGAGCTCGGATTCAGGCTGCACTCGCTCATACCCTTCGTAAACAGGGGGCTTGGCTGGCTAAGGGAGAGCTTTTCGGATATCGAATATACGGTGATATCCGATTATGTGAGAGATCCGCAAAAGTACCAGGACCGCGAGATGAGTGACACGCTTAGGAGGATGGCGCGGAGATAGACATGGTGTTAAGATGATATCAACCAAACAGTTCAGGGAAGCCCGAGATATGGCAAGCTTTGATACTGCCCTACGTAACCTTGAAGGGGCGTTGAGGAATTCAGGCTTGGATAGATTCGTGCAGGGTAAAGTTGTAGATTCTGCATTAAGGGACATGGGTTTGGATCCAAATAATCTAAAAAACGCCAGACTCGATGTTGTAAAGTTTGCAAGAGCGCTTAATGTCGAATTGGCAAGGCAAAAGAGCATGCAAAAGCTACGATTAAGGAGATAGACGTTCTGCTTAGGCCCAGCCTTAAGAATAACTTTATATTAGGATACAGGCTAATTATACCGGTGATTTGATGGAGCCAAAATCTACTGATGCAAGGATACAGTCCAAGGGATACGCAGCAAAGGATGCGAAGGGCGTACTTGTGCCATTTAAGTTTGAGCGGAGGGAGCTCGGGCCCAAGGACGTCCTGATAGACATATTATATTGCGGAATATGCCATTCTGACATACATACCGCAAGGTCTGAGTGGGGTAGGTCCAGTTATCCTGTAGTTCCAGGACACGAGATAGTAGGGAAGGTGGCGCGCGCCGGTGCTTCGGCAAAGAGATTCAAAGTTGGGGACACGGTAGGAGTGGGATGCATGGTTGATTCATGCCGCAAATGCGATTCCTGCAAATCAGATGCAGAGTATGACTGCAAGGAGGGCGGCCCCGTGTGGACCTACAATTCGGATGAGAAGCATATTGGCGGGAAGACTTACGGCGGCTATTCGAACAACATCGTGGTAGACGAGTCTTTTGTCCTAAGGATATCGCCAAAGGCGGACCTTGCAGCAACAGCACCGTTGCTGTGCGCAGGCACTACGACATATACGCCGTTAAAATACTGGAAGGCCGGACCGGGGCAGAGGGTCGGGGTGCTAGGGCTTGGCGGCCTGGGACATATAGCGGTAAAACTTGCGCATTCGTTTGGAGCCGAGGTGATAGTCCTCACAACATCAAGCAACAAGGTAGAGGATGCGCTACGCCTCGGCGCAGACAGGGCGGTAGTTATAGGGGACGAGAAAATGATGCAGAAGTACTCGAGGAGTTTTGACCTCATAATAGACACAGCTTCAGCCAGGCATGACCTGAACGCATTTCTCAGGCTGCTCAAGAGGAACGGAAAGATGGTTCTGGTGGGATTGCCAAGCACCGCGCTTGAGGTGCAGCCATTCTCTCTTGTCTCTGGTCACCATGTCCTTGCAGGGTCTGGCCTTGACGGCATCAATGGCACACAGGAGATGCTGGACTACTGCGCAGAACACGGAATAGTGAGCGATATAGAGCTGATACCTATCCAGAAGGTGAACGAGGCCTATGAGCGCATAATAAAAGGCGATGTCAAATACAGGTTCGTGATAGACATCTCGTCGCTCAGATAGATGCCTTGCGTAGTTAATTTATTCTTTTGCTTTGTAAGGTATTTGGTGATTTAGGTGAAAGTAAGGAGACGAAACGGCAGAAGGGAAGACTTTGTAAGGGAGAAGATAGTTGTCGCTGTATTTAAGGCTGGTGGCAGCGTGAGAAGGGCGAGGCTTGTGGCCAAGCAGGTAGAGAGGGCGCTCTCCGGCAATTCCGTTGTGACAACTGAGCGGGTACGGACTGAGGTATTGGACAGGCTGAGGCGCAGGGATCCAAAGGCATACAGGGGATGGATGTCGTACCGTAAGCGCTGAAGGGCCACAGATCCGCAGTACAGTACAAAGATCTTTGTAAAAGTAGTGCCAGTAATCCACGCCAGCACAGATAAAACCAGCACTGCCACTAAAGGCAGATATATAGAGCCCTTTTTAACCTTTGCATGTGGAATGGGTCTGTTGTGGATGCGTACCGACCAGTTCGCATCATTCAGCACAGAATAACCTAAAGGTGTAACCATGAGTATAAATAGCGGCAAGCTTCGCCTGAACCCCGAGCAAAAGGCATTCGTCAAGGACCTGAGTACGGTAGTGATCAGCTATACCCCGGTATCCGGTGTGGTCGACACCGTAAAGTTCGGCCACAAGTGGTTTGGAAAGAGGAGGGTAGGCCACCGCATAGCCAGGCAGATAAAGAGGCAGAACAGGAAAAGCTACATAAAAAGCCGCGGCAGGAGGGTGGCAGGCAGGCGCAGGAGATCCAAGGGCAATGCGGCCTGAGGCTAGCAAGGATTAATAATCTGAAATACCAATAAATGCAATAGCATTAGGTGGTTCAGATAAACAGGGTAGACCCGCGAAAATCGTTATTCAAGAAGAGTGTAGAATTGGGCGAAGGCGCGATACGCGGCTATGATTTCGAAAAGGAATTCGACGCCGGGAAGTTCTTTGAATCCTTCAAGGATACGGGCTTCCAGGCAACTAATCTTGCGAGCGCGATCAGGCTGGTGAAGGAGATGAGGAAGCAGAAGGCGACGATCTTCCTTGGCTTCACCTCAAACATCACGAGCAGCGGGCTGCGCGACATAATCACATACCTGGTTAGGAACAGGCTTGTCCATTTCCTCGTTACCACGACCGGGGGGCTTGAGGAGGACATAATAAAGACGCACGGCGACTTCCTCCACGGCTCCTTCGATGCGGACGGCGCAACCCTGAGGAAGAAGGGCGTCAACAGGACCGGGAACATATTCATACCGAACGAGAGGTACATATGGTTTGAGCGGTACATGAAGGAGCTAATAACCAAGATCTATGCTAAGCAGAAGGCGACAGGAAGGCTTGTGGACAGCGTTGAATTCGTAAGGGAGATGGGCAAGGCGCTCGAGGGCTCAAAGCGCTGCAAGGAGAGCTTCGCATACTGGGCCTACAAGAACAACATACCGCTTCTCTGCGTTCCGCTTGCGGATGGCGCGATAGGAGACCACCTCTACTTCTTCAAGAAGGACCACAAGGACTTCGGGGTGGAGCTTTCGAAGGAGGTAGAGCTGCTCTAC
>DUIS01000068.1 GCA_013330215.1 Microcaldota archaeon
GCGATGGAGTACCTGATGACCTACGGATGGGCTGTCCTTATCATCGGGGTCGTGCTTGCCGCATTGGTCTCCCTGGGCGTCTTCAACAGCGCGTTATGGGGTCCGAGGGCATCGGCAGGCTCATGCAAACTTTTCAGGAGCACCGCAGTGACAACGCTGGAGGGCGTGTGCAATAACGTAATTCCTCAATCGGTCGCGCAGTTCAACGGGCAGAACAGCGGGGTAAATCTAATTGTTACGTCACCGCTAAATATCCCCCAAATAGTTACGGTGAGCATGTGGCTCCTCACTACGCAAATGCCTAGTGGCGGTACATATGCCCCATTGCAAATGTCTAATCTGAACGCAGGAGGATGCAACGGCTGGGCATTTTTCCTATATTATTCGCAATACAATTCCATCAACTGGGGACAAAGGTGCACAAATGGGGGGGTTACTCCTACAACTCCAATAATTTCTAACGTGTGGTATAATGTTGTTGGCACATATGACGGAACAACCGCCAAAGAGTATATTAACGGGGCACTGGTAACCACCCAGGCAGTATCAGTAACTCTTATTAATAGCGGACCCATCACGGTCGGCTATGGTAGTGAGGGAAGCCGGCTGGCAGGCTCAATGGCAGATATCCAGATATACAACACTCCCCTAGACGCAAACCAGGTGCAGGCTCTCTACATGGAGGGCATAGGTGGCGTTCCGATTAATCTGCAGCACATTGTAGGATGGTGGCCACTGAACGGGGATTTCAACGACTACAGCGGCAACAGCAATACGGGTGCTCCAACCAGTGTCTCATTCACAAGTTCCTGGACAAGCGGTTACACTACGCCGTAGCCTTACCACGGTACCTTCTTCAGCTTGAGTTTGTGCGCGCCCCTGTTTGTGAAGATGTGTGCAAGCCCGGTAAGCACTATAAGGAATATGATGCCGTAGATGCTGGGCATGTGCACCAACGGGAATGCGAAGAGAAGCGCAAACACGAAGAAGCCGTACTGGTCGAGTATAGGGAAGCTTGCGCCCTTTTCTACATTAAGCCTGCGCTTTATGAAGCTTCCGAGAAGGTCGCCTACGTTTGCGCCTATCGCAAGAAGCACAGCTATCGGGAGCATGTAGTGGAAGAATGGGTATTCGATAAGTCCCACGGCCAAGCCGCAGAGCAGGCTCGAGACTGTGCCCCTTACCGTCTTGTTGTCGCCGAATATGCGCTTTCCCCAGAGCTTTGCCTTGCCGTCAAGAGGCCTTCCGCCTCCGAAAAGAATCGGTGCGCCGTTTGCCGCATAGGCAGGGAATATGTAGATTATCGGATAAAGAAATGTGAGGTATACAAAATTGGCGTACAAGATATCATCTGAACGGTTTGCCCCTTATTCAACGTAGACCCTTTTTTCCCTATCGTATACAGGATAGGATATTGCCAGAAGTGTTGTCCCTTTAAGATTTTTGTAAACGGTGCCCTTTGGCGAAACTATAAAATCCCCTTGTTTTACTTTGTATTTCTTCCCGTTTAACGTACAGGTGCTTTTCCCTTTTAGAACATAGTAGACAACATCGCTCTCCTTGTCATATCCTGCTCTTATGTCGTTAGTTGTCTTCTTAACAAGTGCCAGTCCGAAAGGCCAATCTTTTGTTTTTAGAATGTCTCTTACCTTTTTATCCTTGATAAAGCTCTCAGTAGCCTTTGTTGAACGTATTATGGTTGGTTTCATTGTCATCAAACATCACCTTCACGGCCTAACAAGCCTGCCCTCTGCCATCCTCTTAGAGCCGCCTCCCCTGAAGTCGCCCTTCTCAGACTTCGCAACCTCGACCGCGAACTCCGATGCGGATATCTTCGAGTCCGGACCCGCGAGCACTATTATGTAGTTCTCCGCATTGTGCAGCGCCACCGCCTTGTCCTTGTAGAGCTCTATGAACATCGTTGCGATCTTCCTGAGCATCGCCCTGTTGTACTCCATCTGCTTGATGACCTTTTTCTCCTTGGAACTCCCCAGCTCCGCGGCTATCGACCTGCTCAGCGCACTCTCAGCCTTCTCGAAGCGCTCCTTGTAGAGCTTCAGTTCCTCGAGCCTTGATGCAAGGCCTGTGCTCAGCTTGTCCCTGTCTATCCCGGCAAGCTTCGATATCTCGTCTATGCTCGCGCCGAGGTGGTTTATGTATTCCTGCGAGGCTGGCCCTGCCACGAACTCTATCCTGTTTATGCCATCGTGTATCCTTGAGCAGTTCACTATCTTTATGAGCCCGACGCTTGATTCCATTCCAGCTAGGTGCAACCCTCCACATGCCTCGGCATCTATCAGCCTGCCGTTCAGGTCCCTGACCTGCACTATCCTGAGCCTGCTTGCGGGAACGCCGTGCCCCTGGTATATCGAGAAGCCGAACCTTCCCTCCGCGTCCTTCCTGTCAAGCTCCTCCACGCTCACCTTCATGCCGTGTGTTATGTACGAGTTCGCCATATCCTCTATGGCCTTTATCTGCTCGTCGCTTAGCTTCTCGTAATGGGATACATCTATGTGTGCTTTGTTAGGACCTTTGTGCGCGCCCTCCTGCCAGGCATGCTTGCCCAGCACGCTTCTCGCTGCTGCACTCACAAGATGCGTTGCGGTGTGATGCGCCACAAGCCTTATTCTCCTCTCTGGATCGACAAGGCATCGCACTGTAGAGCCCTTCTTGAAATCAACAGCGTGCTCCATTATGTGCACTATGACGCCCTCGACGCTCTGCACCTCCTTCACCTTGACATCGCCTATCATTCCGGTGTCGCTCTCCTGCCCTCCGCCCTCCGGATAGAACGGCGTCCTGTCAAGCACAACGAACTCGCCGTAGGTCGCAAGCACCTTTGATTCCGATGTATAGGCGTTCGCGCCGTAGTAGAGCTTCTCTGTCTTGGGAAGACCTTCCGTCTTCATCGGGAACCTCTTCTTCTCCTTCGCCCTGCCTGCGAACTCGCCCTTTATTATAGAATTGTACGCCTCGTCAGGTATCTCAAGCCTTATCCCCTTCGACTCCGCCACCGAGTTCAGGAAGTCCGGGGTTATGCCGTTGCTCTCGTAGAGTGTCTTGAGCCTCTGGTCCGTGAGCGGCTCGCGCTTTGCTATTATCTGCGAGGCTATGCTCAGCGCGGTCTCCTTTGTGCTTGCGTAGCGTTTCCTCTCAGTCTCTATGACCTCGTTTATCTCGCCCAGGCTCTCGCCTATGTCTTTGAAGAGAGGCTTGAGGTCGCGTGCGTGAAGCTCTATCAGCTTCATTATGTCTAGGTCCATCTTGTACTGCTCCATGAAGTCGAATACGCGGCGCAGTATCACTCTCAGATTGTAGCCGCCGCCAACATTGCTCGGAAGCGCGCCGTCGCT
>DUIS01000041.1 GCA_013330215.1 Microcaldota archaeon
CGTTGTCACGGAGGGTGTCGTAAAGGTGCATGACAACCTCTATCACAATTCAGGGAAAACGGTAGGGGTGAGGTCCCTCCAAAGCCAGGATGAGGACATAAAGGAGGCAGGGCCAGGGACAAGGGTGGGCATCGCGCTGAAGGGAATAGAGGACAGCGAGATGAAGAAGGGCGACATCCTCTCAAGCGCGCAGACCAAGACGGGAAGGCAGCTGGAGCTCGATGTAAATAACAGCGCATTCGCAAAGGAGGTCATCGAGCCTGGCAAGAACTATTCGATCGCAACGGGATTCTCCTATTCGAGCGCCGTAGTCGAGGATGTCAAGGGCACAAAGGTAAAGCTGAAGCTCGAGAAGGCGATATGCGCGGAACCGAACGACAAGTTCATGCTTGTGAGGGCTATCGCACCAAGGATATTCGCATCCGGAAGGATAGAGAATATACTCTGAGGCCTAATTCTTTTTTATTTTATCTGGGGTAGATCAATCCCGAAAAGAATAAGTATTAAAAAAACAATAAGTTATTGTGATAAATTGGGCAGGATGGAAGTAAAGCAGAAACCAAAAGGGAATGTTGCAAGAAATAAATTGATGGCGCTTTTTCTTAGCGGTGCAATTGCACTTACCTTTGTAGGAGATGGGATACACTCGTCAAAACTACAGAATAATGATTCTAATTGGGCTGGAATTTACGCTGTGACCGATCCAGTCAATCCGAAGCCCGTAATAAAAGCGATAGAAGCTTCTTGGACGGTAGTTACTCCGCTAAATGAGCAAACAAGTAATAAATCCTCAATATCACAATGGATAGGAATAGGAGGTATAAGCAAAGATGGTACTCTTATACAGATAGGTACTGTTTGTGACCATGAGGATGATTGGATAGCTTGTGGAGCTTTTTATGAACTTTTGCCAAATCTTCCAAAAGAGTACGATGTTACGGTAGTGCCAGGCAGTACTATAAATGCTAATATAAGAGAAATTGGTAGAAATCTTTGGCAGTTGCAGTTAACAGACAAACAGGATAATGTTGATATAAAAGAAATGGTAAATTATGAATCATCAGAGCGTTCTGCAGAAGCGATTTTGGAAAGGCCAGCTTTCGGTGACATGAAAACTCATTATACTTTGCTAGATTTCGATGTTGCAAGATTCTTCAATTTGCGTATAGGTGTCAGCGATAGCAATAAAATTTATGGAATGAAGACATTCAGACGTGAAATAGAAAAGGATGGGAAAGAGATAACAGAATCAGATCTCTACCAAGGCAACAATGTCGTTATAAAATATAAAAGGAAATGAAATGCTACGGGCATACGGCGCATACTGTTATAACTTGTACTCCTTAACTCCTGCAAAACCCACAAACCCTACCCATACAAGTGCTATGCCGAGCAGTTGGCAGTAGTAGAGAAACAATGGCGGAAGAGCGGCAAAGTGCAATATATCAACCGCAAGAAAGAGTATCGCGCCAGGTATTATCGCAAGCACCTTGGCACGCCTTCTCGCTACATAGTTTCTCACCGAGACAAAAGAAATGACCGCCAGCGATGAGACTGCTATAAAGAGCGAGACTGCCATGACGGGCAGCGGCAGTGCGCCATATATCTCGTAGCCGTTGAATATGCCCCATATGTTTGCCGTGTAGAGCACATAGAGCAGTATGGACACCAGCGCTATACAGTAGTAATAGTAGGCGCGCTTGGCTTTCCTTGACCTTACAAACTGCATGTGCCCTATGGAGAAGGCGAGCAGCGGCATCGCTATGGCTAACAGGTACACCTTTGCGAGGAACTCAGAGTATACCCCGAACGCAAAGAGCAACTCAACAAGAACCGCTATGGCAAACATTCGCATGCCAGAGCTCCATATGAGCGAGCTCATGCTTTTGCCTTTGATGTAGAACCGCGCAAGCAGCATCGCAAGTGCGGCGTTGACGATGAACACCAAAAGGGCGAAGAGTATTGCAACCAGCTGTGCACCGACCATCATCTCACGCAGAACCATGGGAGCCAACCAATAAATAAGCTTACGGGACATAGATTATGAGCTGCAAGTGTATTCATGAAGAGGAAGGATTACTTCGTTGTGATTATTGTGGTAGTCGGGATAGCCCTCGCCCTTATCTACGAAAGCGGTATTCTTGGGCCGAATGCGTCAAGGCCTACTGCCTTCGAGTTTAACAACAAGACATACTCGATAACTGCATATGCATCTAACACAACAGAGCGTGAAAAGGGGCTGATGAACGCGACGGTGACGAACAGCACATTCATGCTCTTCTACTTCGGGCAGCCCGGCATATACTCCTTCTGGATGAAGGACACCTACTCGCAGCTCGACATAATATGGCTCAATTACAGCGGTTCCACAGGCATGGCAAAAGTTGTCTACGTCGTGGATGCGCCCCCTTGCGTCAACTACAGCAGCGACCAGAGCGGATGCAGGATATATACGCCAAGCTCAGAGGCGAACTACGTCCTTGAGGCTAAGGCGGGATTTGCGGAGCGGAACAACATGACTGTAGGGTCTTCCATCAAGTTCCTGCACTGAGCCCAAGCAAAATCAGCTTATCCCCACGAACACGACTCCTATCGCTATAACCAGCACACCTGCCCATCTTAGCATGGTGACGTTCTCGAAAAGCAGCGCTGCGGCAAGGAACACTGCAACCACGTAGCTTATCCCAGTGATCGAGTATGCCCAGCTGAGGTGCACCCTGCTGAGAACGTAGAAGTATATCGCGGTCGATATCGCATATGCGCCCAGCCCCGCAGCAAGCGTAAGAAAAATATGAGAATCCAGGAACGCATCCTTGAAGAGGAACTGGCCTACTCCCCCGAGCAGCGTTGACACGATCAGGAGCGCTATTATGATCAGTTTTCTATCATTCAAACAAACACCTACGCGCTTAGCGCGACTATGGTTATGCCTACGAATATGAGGATCACGCCGAGGATCCTGTACGCGCCTATGCGCTCCTTCAGTATTATAGCCGATATTATTGTCACGAATATGAAGGAGCTTGCGAATATCGGGAAGACAACCGAAAGCTGGGAGGTCTGCAGCGCTATCAGGTAAAGGGTGAAGCTCACAGCGTATCCGCAGAGGCCCAATATGATGTTCTTATTCAGGAGCGTCTTCAGTATGTCCATTACGGAATTCAGGCGCTTCTGGAGGCCCCTCTTGAAGAGCAGCTGCGAGAACGACGTGAACAGCGCAGCAACAAGTGTTAAAAATATAACCAAATATATATTCATGCTTTCACGGTGATCTTTTGAAGAAACTTGCAAGGGAGTTCATTACATCCCTGATAACTGTTATACTTGCTATATTGGCTATAGCTTTATATATACATTCTGGCGGGACGCTTGTATTCTACACCGTAGTCGTCATAGCCATATTAGTCGGGTTCTACAACGCATGGCTGATATCAAGGGGAGAGCTGAAGGAAGTCAGGGAAACGAGGCCTGCACCGCGCAAGCTGAAAAGGAGGACAAGTCGGCGAAGAAAGCAATAGGCAGTAGATCAGCATGAGCACACTCATCGTTGCCGAGAAGCCAAGTGTCGCACTGAGGATAGCGATGGCGCTCAGCAACAACACCCAGAAGAGGCTCAACCTCAACGGCGTGAGCTACTATGAGATGGACGAGGGGAAGGAGCGTATATACGTTGCCGCGGCGGTTGGCCACCTGTTTACCATAATGCAGAGCGGCAGCAAGCGCGACTATCCCGTCCTGGACGTAAAATGGACTGCATCGTGGGAGGTGAACAAGAACTCCTATTTCACAAAGAAGTACCTTGACGTTTTCAAGATGCTGGCGCAGAGGAGCGACAGCTACATAAACGCATGCGACTTCGACATAGAGGGCACGGTGATAGGCACTAACATAATAAAATTCCTCGGAGGCGATACCACCAAGGCCAGGCGCATGAAGTTCTCCACAACAACAATACCCGACCTCAAGGCGGCGTATGCCAACCTGATGCCGCTCGACCTCCAGAACTTCTATGCCGGAGAGGCAAGGCACATGCTGGACTGGCTCTGGGGGATAAACCTCAGCAGGGCGCTCTCAAGCGCACTTGCAGGCACGAAGTTCACCAGACCGCTAAGCATAGGCAGGGTGCAGGGGCCGACACTTGCGCTTCTCGCAAAGAGGGAGCTAGAAATATCGAAATTCGTACCCAAGCCATACTGGCTGGTTCTCACGCTTGTGAAGGATACGGAATTCTCAAATACGAAAGGGGAGATATTCGACGGCAAGATCGCGAAGCACGCGCTCGATGCGACTAACGCGCACCTGAAGAACGGCATAGTCGAAGAAGTGGAATCTACGGAGCAGCTAGTGCGGCCATATCCTCCGTTCGACCTCACCGCGCTCCAGCTCGAGGCTAGCAGGGTGCTCAGGATGGACCCGAGCGCAACGCTTGCAACTGCGCAGACGCTATACGAACGCGCATACATATCATATCCAAGGACATCATCGCAGAAGCTGCCTCCTACCCTTGGCCTAAGCAAGGTGATAGGCGAGCTTGCAAAGAACCCGGCATACCAGGACCTTGCCGGCAAACTGATAAGCGAGAGGAGGTTCAGGCCCAACGAGGGTATGAAGGTGGACGAGGCCCACCCCGCAATATACCCGACCGGCGTGATGCCGAAGAACCTCACAGATGTTGAGGGCAAGCTTTACGACCTCATAGTCAAGCGCTTCATTGCGTGCTTCGCGGCCTACGCGAAGGTGGCGAAGATGAAGGTTGTTGTGAACTTCGGCGGAGAGAAATACGCAGCCAACGGCTCAAGGACCATAGAGCGCGGATGGTATGACTTCTACGAGTTCGCAAGCGCGAAGGAGAAGGCGCTGCCCGAATTCAAGAAGGGCGAGAATGTGGGCGCATCAAAGGCGTACATGAACGAGCTCAAGACCCAGCCGCCCAGGAAGTACGGCAAGGCATCCCTGATAGCGGAACTGGAAAGAAGGGTGCTTGGCACAAAGGCAACGCGCGCATCGATAATAGACACGCTCTTCAAGCGCGGCTACATAGAGGGGGCGAGCATAATAAGCGTTACGAGCTTCGGCATGAGCGTATACAACGCGCTGAACGACAACGCGAACATGATAGTCAACGAGGAGACTACGAGGCGCCTTGAGGAGGACATGGAGCAGATATCCGAGAACAAGAAGAGCATGAGCGAGGTAGTGGACGAGGGCAAGCAGATGCTGCTCGAGGCGCTGAAGGTATTCGACAGCAACAAGAAGAAGATAGCGGAGGAGATGCAGAAAGGTATATCAGAGACAGAGGCGCCGCTTGGCAAGTGCCTGAAGGACGGCGGCGACCTGGTGATAAGGAAGTCGAGGCTGGGCAAGCAGTTCGTGGGCTGCACAAACTACCCGAAGTGCACAGTCACATATTCGATACCGCAGAACGCTCTTGTCGTAGCTACAGGAAAGGTGTGCGAGTTCTGCCACACGCCTATGGTCAAGGTGATAAGGAAGGGCAAGGGCGTCTTCGAGATAGACCTTGACCCGGAATGCGTGTCGCGCAACAAGTGGAAGGAGAGGCAGGAGGCAAAACGCAAGGAGGAATCCGAGAAGATAACAATAACAACCGCAAAGGAGCTCAAGGCTGGCGCGGTCAAGAAAGTCCAGACGCCTGAGAAGAAAATGGCTGAGCCAAGTCAGAAAATAAAAACATTACAAAACACAGTTGAGGCCAAACCACTAGCGCATATCCCAGTAAAGAAAGCGGCGATAAAGAAAGAGGAAACAGAACCCTCAGAGAAACAGATGACGATAAAGAAGGCCACAAGGAAGGCAAAGCCAAAGATCAGCAAGAAATCAACATCTGCGAAGGCAGGCACGAAAGGCAAGAGCAAGAAGTGAGAGTATGTTCATACCAGAATCGTATAGAAGACTGAAGCGGGGGCCGCAGGTCATACTGCCAAAGGACATCGGAATAATAATCGCATACACGGGCGTGAACCGTAACAGCGTATGCCTTGATGCGGGAACAGGCAGCGGATGGCTGGCGGTGTCGCTCGCAAGGATATGCAAGCAGGTCACGAGCTACGACCTCAGGGAGGATTTCCTGAAGATAGCGGAGCGCAACAAGGTAATCGAGGGCCTCGACAACCTGGTGCTCAAGAAGGGTGACATAACAAAGAAGATAAGCGAGAGCGGTGTCGACCTGGTGACGCTTGACATGCCCGATTCACAGAAGGCGATAAAGAATGCCCACAAGGCGCTCAAGCAGGAGGGCTACATATGCGGATACCTCCCGCACATGGAGCAGGTGACGAAGTTCGTGAAGGAACTTAACAAATACAAATTCAGGAACATTGCTACATTCGAGGTTATACTTAGGGACATGCTAGTGCGCGAGGAGGGAATGCGCCCCTCGACAAAAGGAGTATGGCACACAGCATACCTGGTATTCGCGCAGAAATAAGGATAAATAGGAGGCGTATGCCACATAGCATACGCCTGGGTGGATGAGAATAGGGTTTCTACAAAATAAGCACAAAAGTGCAGGAAAAGTTTGGACTCAAATGTATTTAAATAGTCCGGTATCCATTAAGATACCCGTCCCTTTGAATAGGTTTGAAAACTTGTATAATTCGTGAAAGAAATGCCAAAGGATATTGTATTGAAGGGAGAACTGGTCTCGTTCCCGACAAAGGACGGACTTATGTTACACGGTTTCCTAGTTAGGCCGAAAAGGAGAAGCACAAAAGCACTGATACATGTGCACGGCCTTCAGGGAAAATTCTATGGAAGCAGCTTTGCGGATGCGCTCTCAAAAGAGGCGGCGGAAAAGGGGATCAATTTCCTATCGATTGAGCTGAGAGGGAGCTACACCATTGTTGGTTTTAGGAAGAGGAAAGGAAGAAAAAAGGTCTGGGTCTCCGCTGGTGGTGGGTTCGAGAGGTTCGAGGATTCTGTTTATGACATAGCGGCAGCGATAAGGTTCCTCAGGAGGCAGGGCGTAAGGGAGATATACCTTGAGGGGCACAGCACAGGCTGCCAGAAGATAACGTACTACCAATACAAGAAAAAGGACAGAAGCGTGAAGGCGCTAGCCCTCTCCGCGCCGGCTGACGATTACAACATCGAAAAGAAGGCATTCGGAAAAGATTTTGGAGGCGTTGTCGCGCGTGCAAAGGTTCTCTGTAAGAAGGACAGAGACATCCCACTGCCGAAGAACAGGATAATAAAAAACGGCGAGTTCAGCGTCGGGAGGTTCCTCAGTTTTGCCGACACGAAGTTTGTAGAGGCAAGGCTGTTCAATTACGATTCGGACAAGCTGAGGGAATTCGGAAGTATACGTCAGCCGGTACTTGCAATATTCGGCAGCAGGGAGGAACACAGGCTGAAGCCCGTAAGGGAATACATGCGAATACTTGAAAGAGATACGGGATCAAAGAGGTTCGATCATCTTATAATAAAAGGTGGAGACCACGGTTTCAGTGGTCACGAAAAAGAGACAGCAAAGGCCATAATAAAATGGCTGGGCTCTTTAGCTAAGCGGTAAAGAGACCAGACCTTACTACTGAAACCTCAAGAGAGGGAATAACTTCTCTAACTGATAGTAACGGTACGCGCCAGATCCCCTCAAAAATGGGTCTCTCTGTTCTCTTTTTTGCGCAAGGATGCCGACCCTTCCCAATGGGCTGGCCTCGAAATCTGCCAATGTTTTTATTTCCCCCTTCTTTGCCATGGCTAAAGCCTCTCCTTCTGGGTTGTTTACACCATAATAGTGCAACCTCCACTGCTCTATGCCAAGTGCCTCGGCATGGCGTCTATACCTCTCCTCTTTGAACACCCAGCCAAATATCACTATGGTGTATGGCATCTCACCTGTTAGCTGGACAAATCTACCCACACTAAAGGCCAGGTTCTCTAGTGAATCGCGTGCAAAATCTTCAGTAGTCGCCCTGCCCTTGACTCTATCCATGGTCAACCAAAGATGCTGGTCTGATAGTGCCCAATAACTCTGCGCCTCTGAAAACGGACCAGCCTTCTCTCTTGTTTGCCCACCTGAAAAGATGAGTA
>DUIS01000096.1 GCA_013330215.1 Microcaldota archaeon
GCCGTCGCTTATCCCGAATAGCAGCGTCCTCGTATGGTCGGCTATAGCATAGGATGCCTGCATCGGCTTTATCGTGTCGTAGTATTCATTGGCAGGAACGCCTGCCTTCTGCATGACTTTCAGTTCGAGCTCCTTTATGTTCTTAGATTCGGTAGCGTCGAGCGAGCCGAAATAGGGTGCAACTTTTGTGTAGAGCTTCCTGTTTGTCTTCATCGCGGTGCTCTTGTAGATGTAATCTAGCTCCTTTGGAAACACTGCGTCGTAGAGCGTGTCCGTGCCGCAGTAGAACCAGAGCAGCCTCTCGAAGCCCCAGCCTACGTCAACTACCTTGCCCTTCAGCTCCTCTATCTTCCCGTCAACGTACTCGAACTGGGTGAACACGCTGTTCACTATCTCTACGCCGTTGGAGAAGCTCTCCAGGCATGGCCCGAATTCCGAGAAGTCGCCCATGGCCCAGACATCCTCTATGTAGCTGAGCTCCTTCTTCTTTACGCCCACTAGCTCTGTGAGCACCTTGTAGTTGAGCTCGATTGTCTTGTCGCGCCAGTACCCTTCCTTGGGATAGTTGAACGCGTGCTGGCCTGCCATCATGAAAGATGTGAGGTGACGTCCCGTAAGCCCCACGTTGGCGGTGTCTGTGAACCTCATGCATATCTGCGGCACCACCAGCGGGTTTGCGTTGTACTCGAAATTCATCTTGCCGTTCTCTATGCGCTGGAAGTCCTGTATGCTCGCTATCGTGAAGTAGAGATCCTGCCTCCACCTGCTAACTACCGGGTAACGCTCGATCTCCTCGTGGCCCGCATCCTTGAATATCTTCGAGAAGCGCTCCCAGAATTCAGCATAGGGCACTGACCGCGTCTTCTCCTTGATGAACGAGTATGGCTCGTGCTCAGGGTCGCCGCATAGCTTGCGGGTGCTGTCCGTGCTCCAGAAGTACTTGCCGCAGACTGCGCATTTCCTCCTCTCGAAGCCCTCCTTCTCGAAGAGCTTTGTGGTATAGTACTTAGATGGCTCTTTCGAGAAATCCGCACGAAGCTCGTTTTTGCTCAACATAGTATCACGTCAGCGCCTTCTGCTTGTACCACACCTTGCACTCCTTCCCGAAGAAGACGCAGTAGTTGCATTTCCACTGCTCGTTTTCCGGCACAGGCATGGACTCGCGCTCGCCGTTCCAGTATTTCAGTATGTACTTGATTATATCGTCCATCTCCTCCTTTCTGTAGTCAAATTTATAGAGCTTTATCTCCTTGCCCGAGAACTGGTTTATGTAGCGTATGTGCAGCCTGCCGCTCACCTTGCCTACCGAGGCGAATGCATCGAAGAATCTTTTGGCGATCTTGCTTACTCCCTGCAACTCCTTCTGCACCTTTATAGCGTCGAGTTGGCGCTTGAACTCCTCGGATAGCGCCATTTCGTCGGTATGGTACGCGGCAGTGAAATTGGCAAGGCCGTAGGAGCCATCCTTTATGTCGTCGACCATCTTCTTGTAGGTCATTATCTGCACCTTGTGGGTGAGGCTCTGCGATTCCGATGGTATGGTATCGCTCTGCTTTGTCTTGTCCTCGAGTATGGTGATCTCGCCGTCATTCGTCTGTAGCTCGTCTATCTTCCCCACTACAGTGTAGCCGTTTATCGAGCCGTATATGCTGACCTCCCTGGTGCGCTTGTTCTCTGGAAGCGAGAGAAGCGCCATGTAGCTCCTGTAGAGGTCCCTGTAGAGCGCGTCCGGATAGTTGCGCGGCTGCAGTATTATGGGCACGTTCGTCTCGCTCTCCAGCTCCTCGTGTATCGCGCGCCCCTCCTTTATCTGCGCGGTTATCTTCCTGCCATACCTGTAGTTGTATTCCATCTGCCGCTCGCACCAGTATTGGGCTGCAATGTCTGATGCACGTATGCTGCTCTTGTGCAGTTCGCTTAGGACGCTAATCAAAAACACCCTGCAATGATATCAGCCCGCCTACTTTTCTTCATAGCCAAAGGCTCAGCGATTACCTCAATCATCACTCATAGCATTAGGGATGCGGGCTTTATAAACCTAACTAGCGTGAGAGAGGGATGCGAGATGAATCCGCCGGCAGGGCGATTAGCCGGGCAGAAGCGCAGCCCTCGAAAGGTTTTTATATTAAAATGACTGCAGTTTATTTGTGATAATGTGACTAGCATAGACAAATCAGCAACCTTGACGCTTGGGGAGCTTGAACGCAATGTAGCACGATGCGTGAGGCTAGCAAATTACGGCGTTGGAACAGCCGAAGGCAAGAGGTTAAATGGAGATCCCAAAACCGGTTACCATAATGCTATAAGCATACTGAGGACCGAGGCTGACGCAGATCATATTCTTGCCCGCCTTATATTCGGCAAATCGGCCTGGCCGCAGGACTTGAGAAAGGTCACCATGGAGGTATACGGGAAGAAGAACACGGCCGAAATGATGCACTTTGGCTTTGTACTGAGCGTGGAAAACAGGATAAGGATTACTTACAATAGATTTGATGAGGATATCGCCGTAAGAGCTGAATGCACACCATTGCAAAGAGCGATGAACTATCTGCGTAAGGTAGTAGGCAAAGATGCTACTTCTTCTTGATTTTCCTTATTGCGACCCTGTATATTACGTAGAGCAGTATTGCAAACACACCTATAGAGGCCATTACGGTAACTGCGCTGTTTGCAGAGAGTAAGAAGTAGCCGAACAGCAGCAGCACTGTGTCCCAGATTAGGAATCCTGCTATGCTGTACCCCAAGAATTCCTTCAGGTTCATCTTTGCGAACCCTGCGGGGAAGTTCACCACGGTCCTTAATACTGGAACAAGCCTCGTGAAGAACACGGCTGCGATCCCGTTCTTCTCGAACCATATGTCGAAGTTGTCAAGGGATTCCTTCTTTATGTGGAAGAGCCGCAGGTGCTTGTAGACTATGTCCTTGCCTATGAAGTAGCCGATTGCATAGTCTACCATCGAACCGACTATGGCGCCGAGAAGCGCGGCGATGAATATTATCGGGAGGTTTAGGAGGCCCTTTTCTGCCAAAAGCCCGGCGAGCGGAAGCACGACCTCGCTTGGCACCGGCAGTGTTGAGGCCTCCATCGCCATTAGTATGAATATCGCAATATAGCCGTAGCTCTCCACAAACGCGGTTATTGCCGAATAGGAGTGTGTTATGA
Source organism: Microcaldota archaeon (assembly GCA_013330215.1). Lineage (GTDB taxonomy): Archaea > Micrarchaeota > Micrarchaeia > Micrarchaeales > Micrarchaeaceae > UBA12276 > UBA12276 sp8261u. The sequence goes on from DUIS01000096.1 coordinate 3,167, forward strand.
GCGAGCCGAGGAGGCCCATCATGCTTAGCGCGAATATCATGCAATTACTCGTGACAATATTGGATATGGAATGGCAGCAAAGCCATTTAATACCCGAGGAAAAGGCAAGCTATAAGTATATTTAGAGGTAAGATAATTCAGCGCTTACAAAAGGTAGGCCGTTTTATGTGGTATTTCTATGGGGACATTGAAGAATCTCAAAACCGCGGATCCTGAAATATACAAGGCGATAAGGAACGAGCTCAAGAGGCAGCGCAACTCCCTTGAGATGATAGCTTCTGAGAATTGTGCAAGCATTAATGTTCTTAATACATTAGGAACCGTGCTTAGCAACAAGTATTCTGAGGGCTACCCAAAAAAAAGGTATTATGCAGGCAATGAATTTATTGATGTCATAGAAACCATAGCCATAGAAAGAGCAAAGAGCTTATTCAAAGTGCCGCATGCGAACGTGCAGCCGCTCTCAGGTGCACCTGCAAATTTTGCTGTTTATGCCGCGCTATGCAAACCTGGAGATACGATAATGGGGCTTAACCTTAGCGATGGGGGCCACCTTACCCATGGATGGAAGACGAATGTGACTGGTGAGTTTTTCAAGAGCGTTCCTTACCATGTTAAGGAGAATGGCTATATAGATATAGAGGAGGCAAGAAGGCTTGCTGTTGAGAACAAACCAAAATTGATCTGGATAGGTGCGACAGCATATTCAAGAGAGCTTCCATTTGAGGAATTTGCAAAAATCGCAGATGAATGTGGAGCTTATCTTGTTGCGGACATAGCACATATCGCGGGCTTGGTGGCGGGAGGCGCACATAAAAGCCCTGTAGACTATGTGCATATTGTGACAACCACAACCCACAAGACGCTTAGGGGCCCGAGAGGGGCAATGATAATGGTTACGGACAGAGGGCTTAGGAAGGATCCTGAGCTCGCTGAAAAAATAGACAGGAGCGTATTTCCTGGGTTCCAGGGAGGTCCGCACGACAACGTGACTGCCGCCATCGCGGTTGCGCTCCTAGAGGCATCCAGACCGGAATTTGCAGAATATGCGTCGCAGATAGTCAAGAATTCAAAGGCGCTTGCACAGGGTCTGATTAGCAACGGACTTAGGATAGTAACTGACGGGACAGACAACCATCTGATACTGGTCGACCTGACGCCCTTCGGCAAAGGAAAGGGGGTATTTGCACAGGAGGCGCTGGAGCTTGGAGGAATTATAATAAATAAGAACACAGTGCCAAAGGAACAGTCAAGCTCATTCTACCCTAGCGGCATAAGGCTCGGAACGCCCGCGATAACAACAAGGGGCATGAAGGAGGAGGAGATGAAGGTGATAGCAAAGCTTATCGCCGATGTGATAGGCCAAATAAAGGGATACGAGATGCCAGACGACAAGGAGGGGCGCGCGCAGTACCTCAAGAAGTTCAGGAAGGAGATAAAGAGGAACGCTGCGATAAAGACATGCAGGGAAAGGGTTGAGGAACTCTGCGACAGGTTCCCGCTGTATCCAGAGCTGAGGGTTTAATTATTTGCGCGGGATCTACCAGAAGCTACTAAATCCTTTATTCTCATACGTATATGCATGAAGATAGTGAAATTCTACGAGAGTGCGGGCTCGCTCAAGCTCAAGGTGGACACGCTCGAGGACCTGTGGACCGCGCAGCGCATCATATTCGCGAACGACATAGTGAAATCCGAGAGCGAGAGGAAGTTCAAGTCCAGCGAGAGCGACAAGGGAGAGCTCAAGAAGGTAATGATAACGCTTAGAGTGGAGAAGACGGAGCTGGACAAGGATGCGATGAGGCTAAGGGTGCTCGGGAAGATAATGGACGGTCATCCGCTGGAGTACGTGCGCATAAACAGCTACCATACGCTCAACATCGCGCCAGGCGACATCTTCGAGATAATAAAGAGCGAGTGGCACAACTACATAATCAACGTGGTGAAGAACGCGGTATCCGATTCGAAGCGTCCTAGACTGGGCCTGATAGTGCTTGACGACGAGAAGGCACTCCCCGCATATATGCTTGGGTATGGAGTGGATTTCGGCAACGAGATATACAGCAAGCTGAGCAAGAGGATGAGCCAGAAGGATTTCCAGGAGCAGCAGAAAAAGTATTACGACGAGATACTGGAGATGATAAAGGGCATGGTAGTGGATACGGTCGTGGTCGCGGGGCCAGGCTTCACCAAGGATGACCTCAAGGCCTATGGGGAAACATCGGGGGCGATAAAGAAGATCAGCAAGCGCATAATCTTCGAACACGTGAGCAACGCGGAGAGGTCAGGGGTCTACGAGCTGATAAAGAGCAGCACCTTCTCAAGGATACTCGAGAGGGAGCGGATACGCGCCGAGTTCAGGCTCATAGAGGAGTTCCTCACTAGCCTGAGCACCGGCAAGTCGAAGTACGGCATAGAGAACGTGAGCATAGTCCTGGACAACATGGAGGCGAGCCTTATCCTAGTAAATGACAGCCTGCTGGGAGATCCAGCCGTGCAGGCGCTTCTCTCGAAGGCAGAGGAGGAGAGGGTGGAGATAGAGGTTATAAACTCCATGGACGAGGTAGGGGAGCAGCTGCATGCGTTCAAGGACATCGCAGTGATATCATGATGGCGCAAAATATGATTATTAATACATGCAATTCCAATATAGACCGGCAGATGCTATGACACTCGCTTCTGAACTCAAGGATTTCGTTATGAATGGAAACGTGATGGACCTCGCGGTCGCAGTGGTCGTAGGTGTCGCATTCAACGCGGTCATAACGGCGTTCGTCTCCGACATAATAACGCCGCTCATAGGCATACCTGGTCACCTGAACTTTTCTGCGATGACCTATTCGGTGAACGGCAGCATCTTCATGGTCGGCGCATTCGTGAGCGCACTCATAAGCTTCCTCACGATAGTGGTGGTGATATTCTTCCTCGTAGTGAAGCCGGTATCGAAGATGAAGGAGATTTCCAGTAAGAAAGAGAAAAAGGGCGCCACGACAAAGCAGTGCCCGGAATGCCTCTCGATAATACCGGTAGGTGCAAGGCGTTGCGCCTTCTGCACGTCCAAGGTAAAATAGATTGTAGAAGCAGTCGGATCCGATGCACAAAAGGCTTAAATAAGTATCGTGCATTATAAGATTAGACACTCAGAAATATTTGGTGTAATAATGCAAATGCAACAGCACCTGACAAGGGACTGGCTATTGCTGCCGATCGTTAGCATAGGCATTTGCAGAGACATGCTGCTTGTAAAGTCACCAAATAATACATATCAGTTTGCTGCCGCATAAATCTTAACTTCTTTTAAAGTTTTGGTGGTTTATGTGGCACAAATGTTATATAGTAGAGTTTATAGGGATATCAGACTCAGCAGGAGAGAGCAACTCATGCTTCTGGAGATAGGGGAGGACCTGATAGACACGGCCTCAGGCTTCGTCGACTACATGAGGGAGGCATACGGGTTCTCGAAAAGCTCGATATGGTACTGCCTGAATAGGCTGAAGGAGTTCGGGCTCGTCGAATTCGCGAACAGGGAGGAACTGGGCAAACCGCTCAGGCTCACGAAACAGGGGCTTGGGGAGCTTACAAGGCTCGACGGCTCGAAGAATGAGCTTATCGCGCACTTCAGCAATTCCTTCATGGAGAGCATGGAGGAGAGGAGCAGCGCGGCCTATGCGGAGAGCTGCCTCTCCAGGGGTATTTACGCTTATAGATAGCTCAGCCTGGGTGATGAGGTTTGGATGGGTTCATGCCGGCTAGCAGAAAGGGCTAGCCGGTTACCTTTCCATAAAAGAGCTCATATCGCGAAGTTTATCCTGAAGAATGTCTCCGCGTAATTGTACTTCCATTTCTTGCCCATCTCTTTCGCCATCTCCTTGACAAAGCCAGGATTCTTCCCTATGCCCTGGCTCTGGTGCTGCGATAGCACCTCCACCTTCAAATCCACGAACTTGCTTATGTCGACAGCATAGTTCGGGTTCGTGCGGTTAACTAGGTATATCTCCTTCACCCTGTGCACGCCTAGGCCCTCTTTTGAGAGTTCCGGGAATGTCATCGGGTTCCTTGCCGCCGGAAAGACCGCATCTATTGTGGACATGCCTGCTGCCCTGTGATCCGTATGATTTACGAACCTGTCTGAGAAGATATAAGTAGGATCTTGCGCCACAACGATGTCCGGCTTCAGCTTGCGTATGTACCTCACAATCTCTTTCTTCAGCTTCATGTCTGCAACTAGCTCGCCGTCCTTGTGCTTGAGGAAGAAGACATTCTTCACGCCAAGAAGCTTTGCTGATGTTCTCTGCTCCTTCTCCCTTATCGCAGCGAGCCTTTTCGGCGTCATCTTCGGGTCGCGGCTTCCCTTCGAGCCGTCCGTGCACACCAGATAGTAGCAGTCTGCACCCTCCTTCGCAAACTTCGCGAATGTTCCGGCTGCGCCGAAATCAAGGTCGTCCGAATGTGCTCCAACTCCGAGCACTACGAGTTTCTCTTTCATACGTATCACCTAAGCATCAATGGCACCCTCCCTTGCAAGGAGTGCCCTCTTTCTCCCCGTGTCCGCATTTGCGTACCTTCCAAGTGTGCCGTCGCTCTTAATCACCCTGTGGCACGGTATCGTTATCGGAAGCGGGTTCTTCCTCAACGCCGTGCCTACCGCCCTGTACGCATTCCTGTGCCCTATCTGCTCAGCTATCTGCTTGTACGTCCTTGTCTGGCCCTTCCCTATGGAGAGCGTTGCGAGCAGTACTCTTTTCTGGAAATCGGTAAGGCCGTACCTGTCAAGTGTCTCGATGATCATTGCATTCTTCATGCGGCCCTCTCTCCTCTTAGCAGTTTAGGGTTGTTTAATGCCATTACCTCTTTCCTTATCGGCTCAAGGCTGCGCTTGGCGCCGTCAAGGCCGTATCTCGCAAGGCAGCTGCCTGTGTATCTCTCGTCGTCCGTAACATCCCTTCCGAACCAGCTTGGCGGGGTGAACACTCTTGCCTGCCTTTTACTTCTGAATTCCACCTCGGCCAACACTAGAGGCTCGAGCTTATTGCGCAATATATTTATCTCTATGACGTAGCCCTTCCACGGCTTGAAGTATCTCATTTTCTGCAGCCTTGCACCTCTCGTCCTGTCCCAATTGCGCCAGAATGCCGCTTCTGGCATCCTGTTTTCGTTCTCTATCCTTACCCATCCCGAACCCTTCTTTATGCACGTTTCGAACTTCTCAACGCCTTCCACATCTATGGACCTCCGGAGCCTTATGCCGTCAGTATAGCCCTGCTCGATGTCCAGATGCCTAAGCCTGTCAAGACCGGCTGGAAGACTGTGAATGCTGACGAGGAATCTCCTCTCTATCTCTACCCCCATGCTAACTTATTTTGTGCAAAACTATTTAAATGGTCCATGAATTTTATATACCGTGTTTGCATGAAGAAGGATGGCTCTGGTTTATATTTCTGGCTCAACGGCAAGATGGTGAAGGCGAAGGATGCCAACGTCCCGATACTCACCCATTCGATGCAGTACGGCAGCGGGATATTCGAGGGCATAAGGGCGTACAACACCTCAAGGGGCGCGGCAATATTCAGGCTCGACGACCACATAAAGCGCTTCTTCAGGAGCGCCAAGATATACGCGATGGATTTGGGATACACGCAGAAGGGGATCCACGACGCGGTGGTAAAGACAGTTGTATACAACAAGCTAGATTCCTGCTACATAAGGCCCTTTGCCTTCTATGACGACGACAGCATAGGCATAAGCACAACCGGCAAGAGGATAAGCGTGTTCGTAGCAGCGAGGCCATTCGGCGCCTACTACGGTAAGGGCAAGGAGAGCGGCATATCCTGCAAGATATCCTCATGGCAGCGGATAAACTCGCTGATACTTCCGCCTGAGGCGAAGGCGAGCGGCAACTACATAAACTCGATAATAGCAAACCTTGACGCGAGGATGGCGGGTGCGGACGAGGCTATACTCACCTCGCTGGACGGCTATGTGGCAGAGGGCCCTGGAGAGAACATATTCATAGTAGAGGATGGCGAGCTGGTCACGCCCTCGAGGGAGGCGGACATACTCCTTGGCATAACCCGCGATTCTATCATAAAGATCGCGGAGAGCATGGGAGTGCGACTTTCCGAGAGGAACATACACAAGGAGGAGCTATACACCTGCGACGAGGCCTTCTTCGCGGGTACTGCGGCAGAGATAACGCCGATAACAAGGATAGATTCGAGAAAGGTCGGCAAGGGCGTGCCTGGGCCTCTTACAAAGATGCTGGGCAATGAGTATTCCAGGATAGCTAACGGCCAGAGGAGGGATTTCGACTACTGGCTGACCTATGTCTGATCAATCCCGTTTTTCCAGCATGGTTGCTGCCAGATAGACAGCGCCGCCTGCGGTTGATACGACTCCCCTCACATTTACCTTCTGTGTAGAGTATATCAGTTCTCTTGCAACCCTGAATGTTCTGATGCTGACATTGTCAGAGTCTACAGAGACAATTAGCGGATTCCTGCTTGCTGAGCCCGAACCGTCAATCAGTTCAAAGATGACCTTGCCCCCATTCTCGGTCACGTTTCTCGGAAAGCCTACCAGTGAGAGACGGTTTTTCCATTAAACTTCCTGGGGGTTCTTTCGACAGTACTTATCCGCTCTGTCTCCTTCTCTGGAGCGTTCGTTCCAGCGCCTGATTTTTTGGTCATTGTGGTCATGTCATCACTTTATTAGCGTATTATTACCCTGTCCGACACGCCGGTAATGCGGTCGACATCGTATTTTATGATGTTGCCGTAGTCGGTCTTCACGAATATGAGCCCGCGCTTGGTGTCGACGTCGGTTATCTTGCCTATGTAGGCGCCTATGTCGTTTATGACGCTCTTGTCCTTCATCCTCGCGTGCTTGAAAGCCCTCCTTCTAAGGAAGAGGCTGAACACAGATATGCCGTAGCCGGCGAGCATCGCGAGTATGCTGAAGAGCAGGAACTCCCAGAAGTATATCTGGCCTATTATCCATGAGGATGTGAGATAGAGCAGCATTATCGCTATCACTATGTAGCCGGCATATGTGCCCTGGGTTATTGCCCTGTAGCGCATGCGCTTGTTCTCAAGGTCTATTATGCGGCCTGCAAGGTAGAGTATCAGGCTCACAGGGAAGAGCGTAAGGAAGCCCTCGACGGCCTGAGAGGCTATGACAAGGTTGTTCGCGTTGCTGCTGACAGCTACGGTGTATGCCGCGTACGCTATTATCAAGCTGATCATGAAGAATATTATAGCGCCTATGTAGAACACGAAGCTGAACCTGTCGATGCTGAATCCTAATCCTTTGAATGAGCTCACCACCATGTCCTCCAGACCGAAGCCCTTGAATACCAGGTATATGCCTATAAGCGCGACGGGAAGCTGCCATCCGAAGTTGAAGTAATAGCTGATTGCGAAGAGTATGAGCAGCACCGCAGGTATGCCGAAGACTATCCTGGAATAGTGCGGCTCCTTGAGCTTCTCGAGCACCGTGAAGTAGGTGTTCTCCAGCTTCTCGGCCTGCTTCATGCGCACTATGTCTACGCTGTTGACCTTTATCCTGTTCTTTAGTAGAGGTATGATTCTTGAATCGCTGCTGCCGTCTGTGACCAGCACGCACGCATCGCTCTTGAGGCGCTCGAGCACCAGCTCTATCTGGCGCACCACCTCTATGTCAGCAACATAGCCTTCCTTTTCGGCGCCAGTCACGGTAGCCACATTGACTGAGTAGCCATGCGCCTTCAGCTCGTCGTATTTGCGCACCGCCTCGAACATAGTGTTGGCGTCGGTGTCCTGGGGGTCCGCGAGAGCGAGCTTTGCCGCTGCCTTAAGGTTCTCTATCCTGCCGATTACCGGGCCGCTGACCTTCGTCTTACGGTAAAGATCGTTGTCGACGTCAACAGCAAGTATGAGTATGCGCTCAGCCATCAGTCCACCGTTCTAGTATACTAGATAAATCTGAAAGATTAAAAGCTTATCATCAGGCGGGTTTAGCGGACGTGAGGGGCGTTTCCAGCAGTTGCTAGCCTGTTATCTTCTCCATCAGTTTTCTGAGCTCCTCGTCCTTTGCCCTTGGGCCTGTAAGCGTGGTTACATAGCCTGGATATCTGCTGAAATGCCTTTTCTCCTTTGCCCATATTATCGTGTTCTTGCCGTTCAGGCCGATTGCTGGATAGAGCTTCACATGGAGATGGTTTACACCCGTCCCCTCTATGGCGACATGGACCCTTTTCACCTTCAGCTTCCTTTCCAGGAGCTTTATGACCCTCTTTGTTGCGGTAATCAGTTCCTTTAGTTCATTCTCGCTGAGGTCGAAGGCGTATCCGCCCTTGTGCCTTTTTGATATGAGGACCGTCTGCCCCCTTATGTTCGGGTATATGTCAAGTATCGCGATGAAGTTCCTGTCCTCGTATATCTTGAAGGAAGGTGCCTCGCCTTTTACTATTTTGCAGAATATGTCAGAGTCCTTCATTTGTATCACCAGATATTATATTGCAGCTAATCTTTATTAGTTGCTGCCATGGCCATTGCCCTGTAAATCCCTTAATGCAAGATTTTTAATAGTGAGCTGGCATATTAAAACATGAAGAACCTGCACATTATGGTTGTGGCTGCGGTCTGCGGCATTGTCATAACGATGCTGACCGGCCTGATGCCTTCAACACCTTTCGGCCTTGTAGGCGCAACCTGGTACGGCTATCCGCTGACCTGGCTCACAAGAAGGGTGCTTGCCCCCCAATACAATCCGTGGTACCCGAAGGATGTCAGCCTTATATTTGACATAGTGTTCTGGTCTGTCGTAACCGCCATAATCATGTTCTTTTCAAAGCACTCGAAATCGGGTAATACGGCAACGCAGCGCAGGTAGTCATCCCTGTCCGAAGTGCTCCGCGTCAGCTACGAATTTCTCTAGCCGCGCCCTTTGTTCTTTCTCTTCCAGAGTCAATTCTTTCTTCTCGACTTTGCTTGCGGCGTGCGCCTTCTTAGGGTCGAGCGATGCGAAGCCTTTGAGGACAAGGTATGATGCTGCGTAGGCAGGCAGCTTTATTTCTGCGTTTTCGTACGGGCCGAATGCTGTCCCTGCCATGGTGAATGCGGGCACCTTTGTGGTCCTTATGGCGATCTGCTCGGCGCCGAAGGCTATCGCCTCGCTCATCGGGTCGAAATCAGCAAGCGCCTTGAACGACCTTACCTTCTTAGCCACAAGGCCTGTGTCGCCGTGTATAGTCCCTGGCAGCCTTATTAAGTGGTATATGTCCGTGCTCACGTTCCTGTCTATCGCGTCGCTCTGCTTTATCGCTATGTTCTTCAGCACGTTAGCCCAGAACTCACCCTTCTTCGGTATGTTTATCTTGTCCCAGTTGCCCGTGCTTATGCCGAGCACCACCTCCGCACTCTTCCTGGTGAGCATCTGCGCGTCCTTTTTCTCGATGCCGAGGTCCATCAGTGAGCTCGTGCCGCTGTTCACCGCCTTTATGACGCCGTTGGCGAGCTTGCCTCCCCAGCCGCTGTCAGAGGGCCTGGGCCCCTCGAGGCGGACGCCCCTTCTCCCTATGGTCGGGAAGAAGGATGTGAGCATTATGTTGTTCCCTGTTATGTAGTCGCTTATCTGCTTCCTCGCATCACCGCCGAGCTTGAATGCGCCCACATCCTCGACGTGTATGTGGTAGCCCCTGTTCCCGCTGAAGTTCACTGATATCCCCTTCTCCGCGAACCCGAAGTCAGGGATCAGAAACTCCTCTATCAGCTTGGTTGTCTCTGCCTTAGCGCCCTCGAGGCATTTGGAGCAGACCCATGAGCTTGGGTGCTCGTTCCTGCATTTGAGCTTGAGGTCGCTGGCGTCTATATCGAAGACCAAGTCAGCGCCGAGCCAGCCCTTGCTCTCCATAGGCTTGCCGTCGGGCCTCTCGTACTCCGCCATAGAATAGGAGACGAATGGAGGCGCCTCCTTCGCGAGGTAGTTGCGCAGCTGCGCCTCATCGCGGAACGAGTAATGCCTGTAGCGTATTTTCCTCTCGAAATCCCCGAAACCGAATTCCCTCTTGCTTATGCCGCGCGGCGCAACGTTGCCGATGCCCGAGTAGAAGCTGGCGAGAAGCCTCTTGAAAAACCGGGAATCGTTTTCACCAAGCAAAAGACGCACCACTATAAATGTTTCTTATAATTATATAGTGGGGGTAAAATTATTAAGTGATAATGTGGGTGGCAAAACCAAGAGGACAAACGGTCACCGCATAAGGGACAGTCCGCTGAAGGCGAAGAAGTTTTACAGGGCCGAAGAGGATGTGCGGATAACGAAGAGGGACAATATCAGGATTAACCTGTTAAGGTTAAGCCTGTTAAGGGAGGACGCCTAGTTTATATTTCTTGCCCACGCAGTCTATATAGAGTCAGTGACTTACATGCAAACCGGAGAGGATATAAAGCAGGTAATAATCATAAGGATGGACATAGAGATGAGCAAGGGCAAGACTGTAGCTCAAGGTTGTCATGCCTCCCTAATGAGCTACTTCGTTGCAGAGAGGGCGGACAAGGCGATAGCAAAGGAGTGGCTCGAGGAGGGGGAGAAGAAAATCGTGCTCAAGGTGAGCGACGAGGAGGCCCTTGAAAAGCTTTACAAGGCCTTCCAGTTCAAGAAGGTGCCATGCGCACTCGTAAGCGATGCGGGGCTTACACAGTTGCCGCCAGGTACAAAGACAGCGCTGGGGGTGGGCCCGTGGAGGTCATCGGAGATAGACCAATTCACAAAGGGGTTCAAGCTGCTTTGACTGCCCAGGGAAGTAATTGGCTATGCCTGTTCCGAAAGTCCGGCTCTCCGTTTAGTAACGTCAATGTCTAAAAAGAAAGGTTTAAATGCATGCACGGCTATAATAATAAGAACATTGTGCTTCATGAACTTATAGGTCTCTACGCCAAAGTAATAGACTGTAAGGATGGTTCACAGATAGGTATTGAAGGAAGAGTAATAAACGAGACAAAAAATCTTCTCTATCTGAGGCATGACTCAAAGACAAGGAAGGTAGTAAAGAAAATCTCCAAATTCAGGTTTTCCCATGACGGCGATTCATTCGTTGTCGATGGCGTGGAGATTAATTTCCGGCCCTATGAGCGAACCGAGAAGGCACTAAAGTTCTACAAGAGGAGGAAATTGAATAAGTGATGCATTGGAATGCAAAGATCCGAAATGTCCAGTACATGGAATGCTCAAGACGCGCGGCAACGAGATAGAGGGCATAGTGGTGAGCGACAAGGCAAAGAAGAGCGTCATAGTCGAGCATGCATACACGACATTCCTGACCAAATATGAGAGGTCGCTTAGGAAGACATCAAGGATAGCCGCATACAATCCGGAATGCATAAACGCAAGGACCGGGGACAAGGTGCTGCTATCGGAGACGCGGAGGCTTAGCAAGACAAAGTCCTTCGTTGTAATGAAAATATTGAACAAGGCTGAATGATATGAAGGGATTATCCACAACGATACCGAAGAACCTTATACCAAGCTCGGTGCTTACCTGCGCTGACAACAGCGGCGCCAGGACGCTCATGATAATCAACAGGATAGGAAAGGGCGGAGGCAGGAAGGGCAGGTATTCGAAGTCCGGCATATGCGACGTTGTGATAGCGAGCGTCAAGTCAGGCACTCCGCAATACGTGAAGAAGAAGGTCCGTGTCATGATAATAAGGCAGAAGAGCCCGATAAGGCGCGCCAACGGCATGAGGGTAAGGTTCGAGGACAATGCTGGCATACTCGTGACAGAGAGCAACCTGGCTGTGGGCACCGAGGTAAAGGGGGCGATGGCAAGGGAGGTAGTAGAGAGGTATGTCAAGCTTGCAGGAATTGCATCAAGAGTTGTATGATAATATGGAGACAAGAAACGCGCCAGGTACCGTGGTAGATTGGACATGGGGCAGAGGTATCAGTAGTGTTGATAGGGTACTCTTAAATGCGGCACGTTCAGGCGACCGTGACAGGGCAGATAGGGCGATGAAGAGGGGTGCAGACATATTAACCGCATTCGTTTACGTTTATGGCACAAGACTTGATGCAACAGATGTCGCGCGGACACATGGGCACACTGAATTGGCAGATTATTTAAACAGATTAAGAACCGGGGAATTACTTAGGGGCTGAAATCTGATATGTTAATGTTTAGAAGGTATAAACCATGATAAAAAGCAGCAAGCCGAGAAAGCAGAGACGCTTCAGGTTCAACGCGCCGATGCACGTCAGGCAGCACTTTGTGCATTCGCATATAGACAAGGCGCTCAGGGCAAAGCTCGGCATAAAGAGGCGCTCCGTCCAGATATCAAAGGGCGACACCGTGAAGGTGATGGCTGGCAGCAAGAAGGGCACCACCGGCAAGGTGATACGTGTCAGCCTGAGAACCGGCCGCATAAACATAGACTCGCTTGTAAAGAAGACTGCGAAGGGCAAGGAGTTCAACGTGCCCCTAAGTGCAAGCAACGTTTACATAACAGAGCTCAATCTCAGCGACAAGGTAAGGGCGGCGAAGCTCAAGCTCGCACAGCAGAAACAGCAGCAGGCGGTGAAGACAACCAACATAGGCGCAAGCGCCGTTGTTGACACGAACATAGAGGTAAAGGAGAAGAAGGCGCAGGTTGCCGCACAGGCAGACAACAAATGAGATGAATAGATGGCTAACAAGGGAAACAGCGGTCACATTAAAAGGCTGAACGCTCCGAGGTATTTCGCGATACACAGGAAGGAGCACAAGTACTCGATAAAGCAGAATCCAGGAAGGCACAGCCTTGACAAGTCCGTAGCGCTCACGCTGCTCATAGGCAAGCTGGGCCTCGCATCGACAAGGAGGGATGCAGACCGCATAATAAAGGGAGGCATGGTCAGCGTGAACGGGAAGGCGGTAAAGGATCCAAAATACCCGGTCGGATTGCACGACGTGCTCGCGGTGGGCTCTGAGAAGTTCATGATAAGCATAAACCACAAGGGGCAGATAAACCCGAGGAAGAACGAGAAGGAGTCGCAGGTGTATAAGATAGTGGGCAAGTACAAATACACAAAGGGCAAGGTAATGCTGCGCCTTCATGACGGCACTACGCTGAACGGAAGCGCAGATGCGAATGTTAATGATTCGGTGAAGCTCTCGGACGGCAAGCTCTCCAAGCTGATAAAGCTTGGGGCGGGGGCGAAATGCGAGGTTATAGACGGCGTGCACATGGGCAGGAACGGCACGGTAAAGTCGATAAGCGAGGGCAGCATGCACAGGACTAAGTCGGTGCTTGTGGAGGAGCAGAACGGCACGAAGTTCGAGACGCTCGTAAAGAACATAATAGTGGTCGAATAGAATGGAAGGAGCAAACAGCATGAGGAATCTGCGGATAAACAAGCTTGTGATAAACATAGGCACCGGCAGCGACGAGAATCTGCAAGGGAATGCGAAGAGGCTCATAGAGACGATAACAGGACGCAAGAGCGCTGACGAGATATCAAGGACGAGAAATCCTTCCTTTAAGATAGCCAAGGGGCAGAAGATAGGCGCCTTCGTGACAGTGCGCGGCGATGCGGCAAAGAAGCTCGTAACAAGGCTCTTCGAGGCTGTGGACAACAAGATAAAGGAGAGGGCGATAACCAGCAACAGCCTGAGCTTCGGCATACCCGAGTACATAGACATAAGCGGCGTCAAGTACGACCCGAAGGTGGGAATGCTCGGCATGAACGTGAACCTCTCCTTCAGGAGGAGCGGACTCAGGGTGGCTCTCAGGAAGAGGCAGAACGCGAAGGTACCGGCAAAGCACAGGGAGGTCTCAAAGGAGGAGATAATAGATTATATTAAAAAGGAGTTCAATGTGAGCGCCGTGGAAGAGGCATCGTGATTAATTTGAAGCAAGAGGAGAAATTCAAGGGCAAGGGCATAAGGAAGTGCAGAATCTGCGGCGGCTCAAGGGCGCTGGTAAGGGCGCACAAGCTCTACATGTGCAGGAGGTGCTTCAGGGAAGTCGCAAGGAGCATAGGCTTCAAGAAATATGGCTGATATAGATGGACAGGTTCGCTGACGCAATAAACAAGATAAAGACAAACGAGCGCATAGGGCGCATGGAGTGCGTATTATACTCGACAAAGCTGCTCAAGGCAGTCCTCGACGTCATGAAGCGCGAGGCATACATAAACGACTACGAGGAATACACCGAGAGGCGCATAAAGTACATAAGGGTTGCGCTCTCCAACAAGATAAACAGCATAGGCGTCATAAAGCCGAGGTACGCGATACAGAACGAGCACATCCAGAAGTACGAGATGCGCTACATACCGAGCAAGGACTTCGGCATACTGATACTCACAACCCCGCAGGGCATCATAACAAACAAGGAGGCGAGGGAAAGGAAGATAGGGGGAAGGCTACTCGCTTACGTCTATTAGGTGATAATATGGCTACAACATCCGCAATGGCTCCTCTTGAACAGATCGCGGAGAGGGAAAAACCGTTGATTGATAGGGCGTTGGAACATTGGAGGAAGGTTTCAAAGGGACCTTTAAGGGAGTATTACAAGAATAACGAGGAGGGCATGAGAAACCGCGTAGCGGTCGCGATACTCTCGTTTGAGGAAAAGCTCCAGAGAAAGGAGTACTCTAAATTATATTCATGCATTAAAGAGGGCGGAGGAGATGCAGTGCTAGAACCAGTTAGGATGGAGTATGCAATACGATTATTCTACGCCACTTTAAAGGAGGAGCCGGCCACCGCATTACAGGCTTATGATTTTATCAGGGTTCTTGATAGTAGCATCACCTATGATGCATTACCGTCGGACGTATTGGAAATGGGAAATTCATTATTTGGAAAATTTGCCCAGGCTGCCGCAGCCTACATAAACTGGCAGGTAATCGTAAATCCAAGAGCTGCGTTAAATGGACTGGAGTTAACCTCTCCTGAAAAATTAAAATTGTTTGTTCCGTTTTTGAGATTTTGAGAGACAGTGAATGAAATGATAGAGCTGAAGATAAAAGAGGGCGTCACCGTTGAGATAAAGGGCAACGAGGTCGAGACGAAGGGCAGCCTCGGCTCGAACAAGAGGAAGTTCAACGATGCACTGCTAAAGCTCACCAAGAAAGGGGACTCAATAACAATAGATTCGATAAAGGACAAGGTGCTTGCGAAGAAGGCGGCCAAGGCAGAGGTATCATTCAAGAAGGAGCTCGAGAACGACATGCACGGCGTCACAGAGCACTTCGAGAGGAAGATGAAGACGGTATTTGCACACTTCCCGATAACCGTTGAGGTGAAGGGCAGCGATGTGCTGATAAAGAACCTCATAGGGGAGAGATATCCGCGCACGTCCAAGATTGTCGGCGCCACAAAGGTGGAGGTCAAGGGCCAGAACCTGCGCATCTACGGCACAAGCCTTGATGACGTGACGCAGACATCCGCA
>DUIS01000091.1 GCA_013330215.1 Microcaldota archaeon
GGATAGCACCAAACATCATAACGCCTTTTTCTGAGTACTTAAGCAAGACCCCTCCCACAAGAAGCCTGGAAACCAACGATGCGACGCCAAAAATCCCCAAGAGCACACCTATCTCCATCTCGTTGGAGCCTAACCTTGCAAAATAGATGGGAAGAGTGGGGATAAGGGCGTAGCTGGCAATTAAAAAAACGAAGAATGCAAAAAACCCGAGAACAAAATCACGGGTCAACATATCCCTCACGGTATGCTGGGAGATACCTTCTTCACTACGCATGGCACTACTTCCTCATCTATTTCAACCGTGAACTAGAACATAGCAAGCTGTGATACTCAGTCTGCCTCAGCGAAAACCAATGCAGTGCTTTAGGTGGCAATCATTGGAATCGAGATATATAAATTGCCGCAAGACCGACGAGACCGGGACCGAAAAGCAAGGGCAGATACGGGAGGACCTGTGTCTTATTTTTGTTCTGCTTCTTTTGCGGTGCTTCATGAATATGGAAAGAAATGGTGCGGTTGCAGCACTATGATACGCTATCCGGAAGTCCCTTTTTTAACAGGCTGTCTGCGCCTGACGCCTTGGTGTTTTTTTGGAACATTACGGCCCCGCCTTCTTTGACGTGTCAGCTCACATTGAAGGTTTTCCGTCATAGAATCAAAGGATTCCAGTAGCTGGTTACGCTTTTGTATGGAAAAGCCTTTCGACATGATTCGGGACATTTTATAGAGGGGAGAGAAGAACTTCTCGCGCATTCCTATCGCTTTAGCGGTAAGACGGACCAGCTTTTCCCTCCTGTTACTTTTATTTTCATCGCGTCTCACCAGTCCCTTGCGCTCAAGCCGGGCAATGGCGCGTGCGGTACTCCCTTTGTCCATATTTACCCGTTCACTCAGCATGTCTTGGCTAATGCCATCATAGTGGTATAACTCGCCAAGAAATGGAATCAGACTGACAGAAATATCCATGTTAATCATACTATCTCTCATACACAATAAATAGAGACGATGCAGCGTTCCTACTCGAAAACCCAATGCAGCCAATCGTGTATCTTCTTTTACCACTAGCTCTCCTTAGGAACCTCTGATAGAATGTAAAAATATTATATGAGCAGTCCGACCAATTCAGTAATGTCGCTTACTTTCTCTAAATTTGCCACCATATCGGTTAATAGGTTAACACGTTTTCTACTCACAGGTTTGGCTGAAAGCTTGACGCAGTCGAACATTTTTTCCTTTATGTCCTCCATACTCATCTGCTTGTTGGGGGACCCATATGCAATATCAATGCGCCTGCTATACTTGCTGCCATCCCGCAGAGTTACTTCAACGATGGCGGGATCGAGTCCGATGGTGTGCAGGGAGTTGTCGACAACAGGGGTAACTTTGTTCGAGAGTGATAGAACCTCTTTGTTCTTGATAGCCTGAGGCGTAAAAGCGTTAAATCCGACTTTTCGGTGCTTTAGTGCCCAGGCAACTGTCCATGGGATGGAGAACTGAGCGTCGACCACCGTCTGGGGATTTTGCTTGTCCGGAATCGGCTCGCATAGTAAATAGTATATGCCCTTGCCGATGTAGACTTTCACATCTTGAACGTTCTCCGGCCGTATGTCGTGCTCCTTGGCCAGAGCCAGTGCTCCGTCTATCGCTGGGTGAGCGCCGCGGCAGCAGGGATAAGGTTTGAGCGAGAGATTAACCACTTCGAACAACTTACCCAGATCTTTGGTTAGGATGCCGGGGTCGTACTGACCACGGTGATATACCTTGTACAGGCCGGCCTTGCCATCAAGTACGTTTTGGGGCCCGGTAACGCCCCTCTGCGCCAGAAGCGCTGCGGTAATAGCATCGCGTGAGGCAAAGCCGGGTCCAATTCGCTTGGCAAGTGTGCCATCATGCAGGCCCTGATAGTTCCCACCGGCCTGGTGGTAGGCAAGGCCAAAAGCGCTCACCATTGTTTGTTCATCTAAACCAAGGAGTTTGCCAGCAACAGCAGCGCCGTTGAAATTACCGTGCAGTGCGGTGTAATGCCAGCCCAGCTCGAAGACAGGAACGGTGACTGCCAAGGAGAGACGTGAACAGATATCTGAGCCCAAGGCAACAGATGTGATGAAGTCCTTACCGCTCACACCGCCCAAGCGCTCAGCCATAGCCAGCGCCACCGGTATCGCTACCACGCCACAATGGAGTACCGCTTTATCATAAACATCATCGTAGTCTAGGGCATGCATCATCATGGCGTTGGCCTGTACGGCGGCGGCAGCGGGAAGTTTGTCGCCAAAAATCCACACCGTGCTCTCTGGTTTGCCCCCCCAGTCACGGAGCAGACTCAAAAGGGCAGATACGCCTTCCTTGCTCGAGCCACCCAGCCCCACTGCAAAACCATCCAGGATGAGTCGCTTGGTGGCCTCAACAGCCTCGGAAGGCAGGTCTTCGTATTTAGTATTTATGACGTAGTTTGCTAAGGCATAGATGCTATCCATAGTTTCCCCTTCTTTCATATTATCCCCACCGAAGAATACAATACCTCTCTCTTATGTTATATAGCAAAATTGTCCTTGATCAGTCTATCCAGACTGGCCTGGCCGTTCGAGATGCGCCTGAATTCCTTTTCCAACGAATCCTTCTCGGTGGCTATAAACTTCCGGCGGGATTTTACCATGCGCATGACCTCTTTCGGCGCACCACTACCGGCAGACTTGCGGCTGGCCACAATTTGAGCAACATTGACCCCAATCTCTTCTTTAAAGTCTATGTCTTTATTCAGCACCTCTTTGGCGGCCAGGTTGATAAGCTCAGCGTCGAGGGAGTTTTTGCCAGCCTCAATTGCCATTCTCACGGCCGCTGCAATGACGCCGTGTGCAGTCCGGAAACTCATTCCCTTACTACGCACCAGCCTGTCTGCAAGTTCGGTGGCAGTAGAGAAGCCGTCCCAGGAGCGCTGTTCCATCGCATCTTTATGGACCACCATAGTAGCAACCAAACCTTTCAGCACTCTCATTGCCTTTTTTACATCCCGCATATGGTTCAGACTCCAACCACCGAAGCAGAGGAGGTCGAAGTTGAATCCCATGGGAATACCCTTGGTGATGGTAAGCCCCTGCATAAGGCTCCCGGCTATCTCGCCGGCCATGGCACGCATGGTTTCAGCGGTAAAGGGGTTTTTCTTTTGGGGCATAATGGAAGAGGTGCAGGCAAAGGAATCGTCTATCTCAAACATACCATACACCGACGAGGTCCAAGGAACAAGGTCGGCCATG
>DUIS01000016.1 GCA_013330215.1 Microcaldota archaeon
GTAATCGTGGCATACGACAGCTCATACAGGAGGGAAAAGGATATTGAGATTCCCGGAAACGCAAAAAAGGGCACGGATGTCAAGGTTGGCATCTCCGGACCGCTGAGCTTCTGGGTGGGCATAATAGTCATTGCCGCGCTGATACAGCTGCTCGTGATACCCTTTACGGTGCAGTTCGGCAATCCCAGCCTCAATCCTTACCTTAACACCTTCGCAAACTATGTGCTCTACATGCCAGGGGTGATAGTGATACCGCTCATAGCCGCTGTGTGGATAGGCGACCATGTTAGCAGCAGCATAGGCAACAACAAGAAATTGCTGGTATCGAAGGGCATCATGAATGCACTCTATTCGTCGCTGATCTACATAGTCGCTATATTCATAATATACCTGGTTATGCAGAACATGAAGGTGGGTGCGCTTACCAGCATAGGCATCATACCCTTCCTGGAATACCTTGTGGTTGTGCCTCTTGCCATAGAGATCGTGGTAGTGCCGATTTTCGCTCTGCTTTCAGCGTCAAGGCATTACGCCTAGCTACTTTGCAGCGCTGACTATCCTTATCACGTCGTTCTCGTTAAGCACATAATCCTTGCCGAGCCTTCTCTTTGTCCTTGCATCTACCGCATAGAGCATGTTTTTCCCTATCTCCGTGTGTATAGCATTTGCAAGGTCAAGCGCTGTAGACCCCTTCCTCATTAGTATCGCGTCAGGCAGCACGTTGTTGAAATGGTCCGTGTACCTGTTCTCGTCCTCTACAGGGTATACGACTATATTGTCGAGAAGCTTGAATACCACGCGGTTGAGCGCCTCCTGCACGTTTGTCCCCTTTGTCCTTGTGAAGTCGAGCATGTACTTGAGCGCGTTCAGTTGTTCCTTTGTCGCCTTTCCCTCTACGATGCCGAAGCCTTCCCCGGACCTTGCTATCACGCCCTGCCTCTCGGCCTTCCTCAACGCGAGCTCTATTACCGCAGAGCATGCGATCACGCTGCCGCTGCCGAACCTTGATGCGAGCATCGCAGTCCTCTCCCCCGATCCCTTCGCGTCTGACTTGTTCGCGATTATCAGTATCGGCTTGCTCAGCGCAAGGATCTCCTTTGCGAACCTCCTTGTATCCGCTTCCGACCAGTTTATCTTCACCTGTGAGAGCGAACATTTTGATATTGCGACCTTTATCTGCTCGGTAGTTACCTTCAATCCTGTCAGGATTCCTGCGAGCGCCTCAGCGCCATCTGCCCTCTTTGATAGGGCGCTCGCATGCTTCTGTATTATTGATGCTACCCATTCCACGAGTTCGGTGTTGACGATCTCAACATCGTTGCACGGATCGCAGGAATCGCAGCTATTGCCGTTCGGGTCTGTCTTTCCGCTTGCATCCGCAACGAGTATCAGTGCATCTGCTGCCGCGAGGTCGCTCAGGAACTGGTTGCCCATTCCCTTGCCCTCGTGCGCGCCCTCAACCAGTCCGGCAACATCCACTACGTTTACAGGAATCTTCCTTGTGCCATCGGTGCAGAGCGAGTTGCGCGGATTGCACTTCACGCCGAGCTCTTTCTCAGCGCATCTGCATGTCGCATAGGCTATACCGAAGTTGGGGTTTATTGTAGTGAACGGATAATCGGCGATCTCAGCCTCCTTCAGCGTCAGCGCCGAGAAGAGCGTGCTCTTCCCCTTGTTTGGCGCGCCTATTATCCCTATGAGCATGCAATCACTTGAATAATCTTATAGTCACTACCTTCTTGTTCTCGTATTCACGCAGCGTGTAGTATACCATTATCAGCGTTATTATAAGCCCCATGCCTATCAGGAGCGCCTCCTTTGGCAGCCCTATCAGGAATGCCATGAGCGCCACTATGGCTATTATGGGCAGATAGGGGTAGAATGGTGTCTTGAAGCTTGGCGCTGCGTTCTTCCTCCTGAAGTGCAGGACGGAAAAACTCGCCATGAGGTAGGAGAAGAGCAGTCCGAAATTGCTTATCGCCGCGATGACGTATATGTTGCCCGAGAAGAGCATGATCACGCCTATCACTGCGGATATTATCACGCCGTTTGTGGCGACGTCCCTTTTCCTGTCATAGGCCCTTGTGAACTTTGGGAGCAGCTTGTCCGTGCCCATCTGGTGTAGCGTCCTTGACGAGCTCAGAAGGTAGGCCAGGGTTGCGGATGCGGTGGCTATGAGTGCGCCTATGCCCACAAGTATGAAGAGCCAGTATGGCGCGTTGCTCGCCTGCAGGGCTGAGGATAGCGGATCCGCGGATATGGTGTAATGGCTTGCGGGAAGGAGGAGCATGAGCCCGAAGACCACAAGGACGTAAAGCACTATGCTTATGAGCACCGCTGCGATTATCGCCCTTGCCGCGCCCCTGCTTCCGCCCTCTATGTTCTTTGTCAGCGTGGATATGGTCTGGAAGCCCGAATAGGCGAAGAATATCACAACGCTTGCCTCGAAGATGGCAGCAAGTCCGGAACTTGCTGGCGCTATGGTCTCGAGGTTGATTAATGGCGCCTTCATGGAAAAGGCGACGATGAACGCAAACGCTATGAATATCGCGAGTATCGCTATCTTCACCACAACGAGCGCGAAATCCGCCTTTGCCGCCTTCTTTATGCCCAGTATGTTGACCAGCGAGAGCACGAATATGAGGAGCATCGCGAAGGCGATGGGAAATGCTGCGCTGCCGAACCCTAGAAGGCTCGATAGGTAGGAGCCGAAGCCTAGTGCGACAACGGATATGCCGGTCGCGTAGCTGAAGTAGAACAGTATCCCTGTGATGAAGCCGAGCTCGCTCCCGAATGCCTTGTATGCGTAGGAGTAGGATGCGCCGCTCAGCCTTGGCATGATGGAACCCAGCTCGGAGAGCTCGAGCCCCACTATGAGCGCGACGATCCCAACAAGCAGGAATGCGATGAGGGCGTTCCTGCCCGCAAGCGCTATCGCAGTGCCGCTGAGGACAAAGATGCCTGCGCCTATTATCGCGCCTAGCCCTATGGCAGTTGCAAGCACTACGCTTATCTTGTTCGGCATGATGACACAATTAGTTGTGGAACGTATCATTATTAAAAGCACAAATGAGTATTATAAGCTTATTGCAGGGATAGCAAAGCTTGGCCAAATGCGCTGGGTTCAGGGCTCAGTCCCGTAGGGGTTCGGGAGTTCAAATCTCCCTCCCTGCAAAAGAGATGAAAGCATGCATACTTTAGAACTAAAAGGGGTTGATTCCGGCTATAACGGAAAATCGGTGCTTCATGGGATCAGTTTTACAGCTAAGGAATCATCGGTATACGTTGTTCTGGGGCCTAACGGTGCAGGCAAGACAACGTTATTTAGAACAATTGCGGGAATATTGGAGCCCCTCTCGGGAAAAATCATGCTGGACGGCAAGGAGATAGACTCCTCAAGGAAGATGAGGAGCAGCATAAACTACCTATCGCACTATAATGCGCTGCCGGAAGAGATGACAGTATACAATGCGCTCAGGTTCTACTCAGACATGGAGGGCGGCGATCCCGAGAGGGTGATAGAGCTGCTGGACCTCAAGGAGCTCAGGAACAAGAGGATCTCTGACCTTTCGCAGGGGCAGAAGAAGCGGGTATCTATTGCAAAGGTGTTCCTGGTGGAGCGAGACCTGTATTTGTTGGACGAGCCTACCGCAAACCTCGATCCCGCGCTCTCGAAGGAGATAAGGGACCTCATACTGAGGCTGAGCAAGAACAAGCTCGTCCTCTATTCCTCGCACAACCTATACGAGGCAAGCGACATAGGCACTAACCTCATACTCATTAAGGAGGGCAAACTGGCGATGTTCGACAAGATTGCGAACGTCAGGTCAAAGAGCTACAGGGTCGGCATACGGGCATCGGGAGACATTTCTAAGATTGTCGATGCAAAGAAAGGGGAAGGCGGGTACTACGTACTCACGGTATCGACTCCAAAAGAGGCTGGACTGGCGCTAGAGAAGATAGTGAAGAGCAGAATACTGGTAACTGAGATGAGAGAATTGGACAATCCGCTGCAGGAATTGTTTGGGAAGGATGGGAAGTGAATTGGCATGCCAACAAAAGAAAACAGGAAGGAGGGAATCGGGGCCGCACCGGCGATCGTCACGGCGAGAAGGGCGCTTGGCATCACAAAAACCTACGTTGCCTTGGCAGTTCTCATGTCGGTGTTTGCGGTTGCATTATGGGGCAATGTCATGTACGTAAATATCGGGACGAATTCCGCATCCAACAGTACGGTGTCAAACAGTTTGGTAGGCAACGCCTTATCCCACAATGCCGCGCTTGCCGGCAAGAGTTCGAAGGCCGGCTCAGGAACGCCACTGCTGGCCGTGCCGCTTGATGTGATCCCGGTGTTTATGCTTATCACTCCAGTGGTGCTGCTCTTTGTTTATGATAAGAATAATGGCGTGCTGGAATACCTGCTTTCGCTGGGTATGACGCAGCGGGACATATACATGCGATATCTCAAAGCGGCGCTCCTGCTTGTATCCATATTCTCCATATTATTCGTTCCGGCGGTTCTGGCGTACACTTATGCAGTGTATGGTGCAAGCACGGTCGCAACGATTCTTCCGATCCCGTTGCTCGCAATTCCGCTTTCGTTTGCAGTAGCTGCATTCATGGTCATGGCCATGATGGCATTCAGCTCATTGCAGAAAACCAGGGCGGGAAGCAACCAACCACTTGGGCTGCTCATAGGATGGCTCGGCACAGCCTCGGCGTATCTGGTGCCTTTCATATTACCATTCAAAGCCGCAATATATGCAGACCTCGGGATTGCAGCAATAATAGCCATCATTGTATTAGTTTTCCTCATGTCGTCTGAAAAATTGATAAGGAGGGAGAAGTTCCTCCCATAAGATGAGCGCCTGCCTTTAGGCTGGGAAGTGAATGCCGTACGCTCTTCGTCGCTCAGGGTTTTACCGTTTTCTTTATGTAGTAGGCTATTGCACTCGTCACCCAAGCAATTATCAATCCAACCCCGACTCCCCTAAAGTATATGTTTCCTGTAAGATACGCCACTAAAAGGAATATCGCGCTCAGAACTAACTCGAATAATATGAGCGTCGTACCCAAATGATGTTCCAAAATGTTTTTTCTCCATCTCTCCATTTCCCCACCTTTTTATCATAATGTTCTGCCACTGCTTAAATACCCCATCATTTAGGGAGTCTTTATTCGATTCTGAAACTCCCTGCTGGAAGTTGCCTTATTATCGTGTCTATGTCCTTGTAACCTAGCTTTGCCGCGATCTTCTTCGCAGCGTCGGACTTCTTGAAGTTGCCCTGGGTTACCTTGACGTGCTTAAACTCCTCTCCAAGCTTGTCGAATGTAATTAATGGCACGGTGTGAAGCTTATCGTCCTTTACGAACATGACGAGCACAAGCTGCACGCTCCTGTACCAGTCCCTCTCCCCGCTGAGCAGGAAGCTGCCTGTCCCGAGCGAGCCCTTGCTGCTAGACTTGCTCACCTGGCTCCTCTTCATCGCATAGACATCGATGTTGTGGAGGCCCTCCTTCCAGGCGCTCGAGTACGAGCCGGCGAACTGTGCAACCTCCTCCCTTGTCTCCCTGGGCGCGGATGCGCCGTTCTTCAGTATCACCACTGGCGCGCCGAATATGTCAGCATGGAAGAAGAGGTCGTTATCCTCAAAATGCTTTGAGTTCAGCATCTCGTTCTGGTGCGCGTCCCCGCCACCTATCGCCAGCATGTTGCTGCTTGTGAAGAACCAGTGGAATTTCTCGTACCATTCCTTCTTCTCCGCCTTTAGGATCCTGGGCTGCGCCTCCTTCTCCTTTGCCGAGACCTCGGAAAGCCTTTCCTCAAGCTCCTTTATCGCCTTCTTCGCGCCCTCCTTCTTGAGGGCGAGCTTCTTCGATTTCGTGTAGTAGTCGTTTGCGTTTTCCTGCGCGGACTTTGTGAAATCTATTTCTATTTCCATCGCAAAGGTCATATCAGTGACAAGGAGCCGGTAATTATGAGGGATACTATTATTGCCATCACGAAGCCAACTGCGCCTATCAGGAGGATGCCGAAGATTATCAGCCTTGCAGCCTTGTTGAACTCCCCTTTCGTGGGCTTGTAGCTTATGCTGAGCACGTGTTTTGAGTTCGCCATGAACTTCCTTATTTTGCCGAGTACATCCATAAAAACATCCTAGACGCTTAGAAGCACCTATAATAATAAGGGAAGAGCTTTAATATTCTTTTGCTAGGTTACTTCCATATGGCACGATGTCTGATCAAATGGCACAGTATGATGGGATAGTGATACATTTCGGGGAGATATGGCTAAAGGGCGGCAACAGAAACTCATTCATCCTGATGCTTTACGATAACATAAAGTGCTCGCTCAGGGACGAGCATTACGCAAGGCTCGAGAACGCGCGGGACAGGTTCTTCCTTGAGACCGACAAGAAGTCGGACCTTGAATCCATAGAGTCGAAACTCTCAAAGGTATTCGGCATAAGCTGGTTTGCCCCGGCAGTAGTTTCGGAGAGCAGCTTGGGCAGCATATTGAAGGCGGCGAATGCGCTGCTCTCGAAAAAGGACACGGTGCGGATAGTGCCGAACAGGGCGCTGAAGACCCTGAGCTTCAATTCGGCTGACGTTGTCACGCACTTCATAAAGAATTCCGACAAACTTAACTTCAAGATCGACAAGGATGCAAAGAGGGACCTTTACGTAAGCATCACTAAAAACCGCGCCTTCATCTACGACAGGAAGATCCAGGGGGCAAAGGGGCTTCCGGTGGGCTCTTCAGGAAACGCTGTCGTGCTCTTCTCTGGGGGAATAGATTCCCCAGTCGCTGCATACTATGCGATGAAGAGAGGATTGCATCCCGTGTATCTTCACGTCCACGCATTCCAGAACAACGATGACGAAAAGCTGTCAAAGATAAGGGACCTTGCAAAGCACCTCTCGGCCTATTCGTGCGGGTCTGTACTTTACTGCGTCCCTGGGCATGTCTTCCAGTCAAGCGCCATGAGGATACCTAGAAGGTACGAGCTAGTCATGTTCAAGCTCTTCATGCACAGGCTTGCGGAGAGGATCGCGAAGAAGGAAAGGGCCGAGTGCATAGTGACTGGCGAGAGCCTTGGCCAGGTGGCATCGCAGACGCTCAGCAACCTCACCACATCGCAGCAGGGGATAAAGCCGCTGATAATGAGGCCGCTGATCGGGTTCGACAAGCAGGAGATAATAAACGTGGCCAGCCAGATAGGCACGTTCGAGATGTCGATAATCAAGTACAGGGACGT
>DUIS01000003.1:0-3609 GCA_013330215.1 Microcaldota archaeon
CGGCACCTAGGAACGAGAGGCCCATGGAGCGGCCATCGCCTATGCAGAGGCAGGCAGAATCCGACAGGAACAGCCAGATACTCAGCCCTACGGAGATATCAAGGAAGCTGTTAAGCAGGGAGAGGGATACGCGCCCGCAGCTCAA
Organism: Microcaldota archaeon; assembly: GCA_013330215.1. Lineage (GTDB taxonomy): Archaea > Micrarchaeota > Micrarchaeia > Micrarchaeales > Micrarchaeaceae > UBA12276 > UBA12276 sp8261u. Next base: position 146 of record DUIS01000003.1, read on the forward strand.
GCCGCTGGTGGTAGATGACGACCCCGCGCTAGGCATAAAGGACATACGCGGGAATGCGCCTGAGGGGCTTGATGCGATACCTATGCTAAAGAACAAGGGAAGCGCCCCAGAGCCTGACCAGAATTATGTGAATGCGCTTGACGAATTGCACAACACCCTGCGCGGAAGGCTTTACGGGAGCGACGGCAGGCTTGTCTCGGAGATACCCATAAGGGAACTCATAGAGACTGTGCAGGATGCCGAGGGCATAAGCACGATAGTGTTTGACGGGATAATAACGCAGAGGCTCATCGAGCTCGCGAAGAAGAGGGGAGTGAGCGCTATATACGGCATAAGGGGAGGGCAGGTCTCAAGGACATTCGAAGACATGCTGCTCTACACAAAGGAGAACGGAAAGCTCTGACCAACCAGTGGATGGCTTAAGCCCTCATGGTTGGCGGTCGCCTGCGTTGCATACCTGCATCAGTCATTTACCGGCTGTGCAGTATTTTAGTTCCGCTAGCCTTAGCGCTCTGCAGGGCGGGTTCCGCAGATCAGGGCGTATCGGGCCTGGGTGCATTGATGAGTGCGAGATACTGCTTGCGCCGTCTGTTCCAGTGAATTAGCGCCTTCCTGTCATGCAGGCCAAGAAGCTCAAAAAGGTTACTCGTATAGGTGTGCGCCGTGCTTGGGCTTATATGCAACGCGTCCGCAATCGCCTTGTCCCTTAAGCCCCTGTCTATTAACGCCATCACCTCTTCCATACGATTCGATAGGCCTATACCGAACTCCCTGCCCATGTCGGGATTTGCCCTAAGCTGGTCTAATGTGATTTGTTCGGTGCCGTCATGCGCCATATCCCCAAACACTGAGATTAATTCAGAGTTTGATTTGAGTCCGAGCTTGGCATACATTTTGCGCTTATTCACCCCTACCGTGGCCACGGATATGCCCAAATCGTAGGCGATCTCTTTTACTAATTTACTATCCAGCACTGTCAGGTCGAAAATCCGCCTTTCCCGTTCTGTGAGTCCGGCCAGGGCAGAAGCCTTTTCTTCAGGGCCCCATGAGGTCGTATCCGAAACGGATCCGGCTGGTTTGCGCAGAAGTCGGGTTGCGTCTGCGGGGCCTTCTTGTCCCCTCAATTGCGGACGCTTGTTTTCGACAGTGGCTCCAGACCATCCGGTCGGAGCGGAATGTCTAGCTGTTGACGTCATGTTGTCAGGCACTTTATCACCGTTGCTATTGGACCTTCAAGATATTTATACTTATTTGCCGCTACAGGGCCGGCATTTGCCTAAACAGGGGGGATCTGGTGCCGGAACCAGAGGCGGAGACCGCAAAGGCGAACCGGATGCTGTGCATGATCATTGCGAAAACGTTCAGGTTTCTCCGATAGGCTCAACCGATTGGCAGGCCTCGGGTTGTACTTGTGCGCTAATCAAGGCGCGGTACTGCCTGCGCCTATTATTCCATTCGATCAGTTCGTCCCTGTCGCGGACCTTGAGCTTCCTGAAAAGCGTGCACATATAGGTGTATACCGATTCAACGGTTAAATGCATTTTTGCTGCAATCGCCTCGGTGGGTGTTTCCCATTCCACCAATTCTATTAGCTGCTCCCTTCGGGGCGATAGGCCTTTTTCGAGTGCCTTCCTCATAATGGGATCTGACTCAAGCTTTTCCAGTGTGACCTCTTCATCATCGCCGAACACAGAGATTAGTCTGGCGGTTGACGGCATGCCGAGCTTGCCGAGTATATGGCGTTCGTGGAAGTTTACTGCGGGTTCGCCTATGCCCATGATTTGGGCGATATCCTTTTCCGTTTTATGCTGCAGCACTAGGATAAAGACCTCTTTTTCCTTCCGGGTGAGGCGGCTCAAGGCGGCTTGCGCCTCGGGGTTTTGCAACGTTATCTCCGGAAGGGGTGTTTCCACCCTGCACAAATATTTCAACCCGAGCTTGCGGGCTATTTTGCGTTTGTTGACTGTTACTGTGCCTTTGGATATACCCAAGATGCGGGCGACGTCCCTTTCCCGTTTGACCTGTTGCACCACCAACTCAAAGACATCTCTTTCCCGCTCTGTGAGGTTGCTCAGATCGAAGCCATTTGCTTCCGCGCGCTGCAAGACCGGGTTTTTGGAGCGCCTAGCGGATTTGCGCAGAAGCCGGGCTGGGTCTGCGGTCTCCCTGGGCAGAGCGGAATGCCTAGTCGTTGGTATTGTTTTATCGGACATCTTATCAGCATCAGTATTGGGACTTTTAATATTTATACTTGTTCGCTCAGTTATTCTGCTTTATGTACTACACCTGAAGAAGCGGCGGGTTGGTCAGACGCATCCCTCAAAGCGAGGTACTGCTTGCGTCTGTTGTTCCATCCGACTAGTTCGGCTTTGCTATGGACATTGAGACGCTTGAAAAGCAAGCTTAGAGTGGCGTGCACTGTTCCGAGGGCTACGCCAATTTTTGCTGCGATATCCCTATATTTGAGCCCTTCTTCCACCAATCTTATCAGCTGTTCCGTGCGGCGCGGCAGGCCTATGCCGAGTTCATTGCCTATGCTAGGATCTTCCTTGAGTCTTTCTACTGTGATCTGTTCGATATCGCCGAATACCGAGATTAATCTAACAATTGATCCAACTTTGAGCTTCCTGAGTATATTGCGCTTGTGCTGTTTTACTGCCTCTTTGGATATGCCCATGATGTAGGCGATTTCTTTTTCCAGCTTATACTGTAGTACTAAGGCAAAAACCCCTTTTTCCCGGGGAGAGAGGATGCACAAGGCGGCTTGTGCTTTGGGATTCTGCAAGGTTATATCCGTAAGCGGTTTTTCAAGTTCATCCGAAGACTGCGATCCAAGCCTGCGAACGATATTACGTTTGTGGTATCTTACTGTGAATTTAGATATGCCCAAGATGCGGGCAATTTCTTTTACAGGTTTCTTCTGCCGCACTAAGACAAAGACCTCTTTTTCACGGTGAGTGAGGCGATTTAAGTCGGGATTCGTTGCTTCGGCACTCTTTAAAACTATGTCCGAGAGCGGTTTTTTCGGCTTGGGTAGGGATTTCAACCCGAGCCTGTGGGCTATACGACGTTTGTGGGTTCTTACCGCGGTTTTAGATATGCCCAAGATGCGGGCAATTTCTCTTTCCAGTTTCTTATGGTCCACCACTAGGTGGAGGACCTGTTTTTGCCGCACGGTGAGGCGGCTTAGGTCAAAGGTGGTTGATTTGGTGTCCTGCGGCGGCGCATTCGGTGACTGTTTGTCGGATCTGAGCAAAAGCCGGGCTGGGTCTGCAATATCTTCAGGCTTTCTTAATTGCAGATGCCTGCTTTCTGCGGCGACTCCCGACTCACCCGCCAGAGCTGGATGCCTGGTCGTCGACGTTGCTTTATCTGACATTTTATCAAAATTAATATTGTGGTTTCAGATATTTATACGTATTTGCCCTCATTGTTCTGCCCTATTATTAGGTTGATTTTTATCG
>DUIS01000003.1:3693-5668 GCA_013330215.1 Microcaldota archaeon
TTTTTATCGGAAACGCTTAAATATCTTATTGTTAAAATAATATAGTTTAGTTTTAAACCATTGTGGGGATATGAAGACCAAGAAGTGCGATTATGGGAGCCCTTACATGACGAAGGATATGTCGCACATTGTGCTCAAGCTGATGCTGCTGGGGCGCATAAAGAAGAAGGCAGTCTACTCCTATGCGCTGCTCAAGGAGATAAATGGCAGCGTACTGATATCGCATTTCATAGCGAAGCATGGCGGCGACATAAAGAACGACGTCTACAATACGGTGAAGGCGCTTGAGAAGTCCGGCTATATAACGACACGCGGAAAGGTAGAGGACGGCCGCTTCAAGAAGTATTACACGATTACGAAGGACGGGACGAAGGCGCTCGACGAGTCAAAGCTCCTCCTGCTCAAGAGCATGAAGGACATCATGAAGGTAGTAGGGTAGTTGTGGTTGCGATGACGAAGAACATCATTGAGATAAAGAGGCTTGTCAAGAAGTTCGGCGACTTCACCGCGCTCGACGGGGTTGACCTCAACGTGTATGAGGGCGAGGTGTTCGGGCTTCTCGGACCCAATGGCGCAGGCAAGACCACAATCATAAACGTGGTGCTGGGGCTCCTCAAGCAGACATCCGGGAGCGTGTACGTCAACGGGCTTGACAACACAAAGCACATAGAGGAGATAAAGCGCGCCATAGGAATGATGACACAGGAGACTGTCGTTGAGAACGAACTCACCGCAAGGGAGAACCTTGAGCTATTTGCAAAGCTCTATCAGGTAGACAATGACAAGATACCGAAAAGGGTAGAGTACGCGCTGGAGGAGGCGGATCTTGTAAAGTTCGGCGATGTAAGGGCAGGCACTTTCTCAGGAGGCATGCAAAGAAGGCTTGAGCTCGTCAAGTCGATGATACACAATCCGCCGATACTGATACTCGACGAACCCACCACGGGACTCGACGTACAGAACAGGACGGAGCTCTGGAAGAGGATCAGGGCGCTCAACAAGGAGGGCATAACCGTAATACTGACTACCCAATACCTTGAGGAGGCTGATGCGCTCTGCGACCGCATCGCAATAATAGACCATGGAAAGATAAAGGCGATAGGCACGGTCTCCGAACTAAAGGCGCTTGTGGGCACCGGCAATGTGCTCGAGATCATAGCAAAGCCCGACGACATAGACGACATAGTAAAGCTGCTGAAGAAGTATGATATCGATGCCGTAGTAAAGAGCGACAAGATAACGGCTTCACTCGGAAAGGACTCTTCGAGGATGTTCACCAAGATAACGAACGCCATCGAGGATAAAAAGATACAGGTGCTTGCCATAAGCGCGCACCTCCCTACGCTTGACGACGTGTTCATAAAGCTCACTGGGGGGCAGATAAGGGATTCCACGGGGGAGAACGCCTCCGCGATGACGCGGGCGCGGCTTATGAAGAAGAGGTGAACCTATGGGCCTTCTTAACGACACAATGACCCTTTACAAGAGGGAAATGCTGATATTCAAGGCCAACCTCAGGACAAACCTCATAAGGTCCATAATGTTCCCCCTCATAATACTGCTCATATTCGGGAGCCTGGGATCATCGGTAAAAGGAGTGCCTGTCGATGTAGTCAACTACGCCTCGAACCCGATATCCGTACAGTTCATCAATACATTGCAGCAGCAGAATGTCATCGCGGTGAAGGGGATTACCACAGAGACCCAGGCGCTCAATGACCTGAGCACAGGCAAGGTTGACGTCGTGGTTGTCATACTTCCGGGATTCCCGGCGTCAAGTTCCGAGAGCACCCCGAGCCTGTATGTCTATTACAGCAATAATTACGTAAACCTGGGCAGCTCCCTGCAGCAGATAGGCAGCGCCGCGGCGATATACGGCGCAAGGTCCAATGTCGCGCTGCAGCAGGGATTCGTGCTTGGGAACAATGGCGTGCCACCGCAAAGCACGATAAGCCTCAACCCTACCTACGGCGCA
>DUIS01000063.1 GCA_013330215.1 Microcaldota archaeon
CCCCTTCTCGTGTGTTTGGATTATCTCTTTGAATGTCGCCTTCTTGCTCGAACCGAGCGGTATGAATTCCCCTTCGCGCGATGCGTCATATACTAGCGGGCCGCTTATGGTGTCGAAATCGTAGAGCCCCATCGACATCTTCTTCCTCTTCCTGCCGTAGGTGTCGCAGAACTTCTCCGAGAAGTTGACAAGGTTCTTAAGGTTGTTTCCACCTAGGTCCACGCCCTTTATCACGGCTACGGCTATGAATGGCTGGACCCTTGCCGCACCCGTTACCGTAACATCGAGTATTGGTCCGTTCTTTATTGAATAGAATTTCTCCTTTGGCACGCTCTTGGCCATGAGGAACCTTGCGGCCCTTGCGAAACCAACGATGTCGAGCATGTCCGGCCTGTTCGGCGTTATGTCGATGTAGGCGGCCTTTTCGTCAACGTCCTCTAGCGACATGCCCAGCCTGTCGACTACATGGACCAAATCCTCCCTCTGCACGCCAAGGTTCTTCAGGTCCTTCAGTTCAAATGTTACAACAGCCATGCCAACACTATATTTTGAGTTCCTTCCTTCTCCTAAGCCAGCCAACGTCGTTCTTGTACAGCTCTGATATCGAGTCTATGCCTAGCGAGCCGAACATCAGCCTGTCAAGCCCCGGGCCCCATGCAAGAACCGTCTTGTTGGTCCCCATAGCCTTGGTTATCTCCTTCCTTATTATCCCTGCGCCGCCGAGCTCTATCGAATCGTTCTTCTTTTTGTCGCGGTAGTAGATCTCCAGGCCTGGCTCCACGAACGGGAAGTACGAGGGCCTGAAGACAAGGTCGTTCATGCCGAGCTGCGCGTAGAATTTCTTGAGTGTGTGTATGAGGTTTGAGAGCGTTAGGCCGTTGCCTATTATTATGCCGTCCACCATGTAGAACTCCGCAAGGTGCTTGTAGTCTATACTCTCGTTCCTGAACGTCCTTCCAACAGAGAAGAATTTCAGCGGGTAGCTTTTCTCGTCGGCAGTGGCGAACCTGTTGATCGAGCGCGCGGATACGCTGGTGGTGTGCGTCCTGAGTATCGCCTGCCTAGCCACTTCTTCCCTCCACCTGTCCTTCCATCCGTTTAGGTGCATCCTCTTTACCCTCTTCATGAGCGCGATGTCATCGACGCTTATCTCAGACGGGTTCTTCAGGAAGAAGGTGTCCTGCATGTCCCTTGTGGGATGGTCCTGCGGCGAGAAGAGCGCATCGAAGTTCCAGAATGCGGATTCGATTATCGGCCCGGACACTTCCGTGAAGCCCATGTTAAGCCATATCCCGCGTATCACGTCAAGGAACTCGTGGAGCGGGTGCAGCCTTGCGGGCTGGGCTTCCTCTGCAGGGGCATTTATGTCGTATTTCCTGAACCTTTCCTTTTCCCATGTCCCTTTTGTAAGCATCTCCCGCGTAAGCGCGCCTATGCCCTCCTCTCCTGCAACCGCATGGGCCTTTTCGCCCTTTTCGGTTATCTTGATCGCGGTTATTATCCCACGCTCTGTTATCTCGAGAAGGTTCCGCTTGCCCAGCTCCTTCAGCTCGTTCCTGCTTTTCTCTGGCATTCCCTTCGGGAGCGTCTGCAGCTTGCTAAGCTGGTTTAGAAGATCCCTGAATGCGTAGCTCTTCCTGTTTTCAGCTATCTCTTTTCCTTGCTCGGTAAGTGTGAGACTGCCGGCTTCCAGCTTTATCCAGCCGTTCCTTTTCGCCCAGATGATGCCTATCTGGTCGCTTATCTTCGATGCGCTAGCTTTTCCGCCAGATTTGCTCAGCTGCGCCACAAGCTTCTCCTCAGGGAAGGCGTGCAGATAGCCCTTTCCCTCCTCCGTAAGCCTTGGCGCCTGCTCCTGCTCCCTCTCTATGCTCACAAGGCCGTTGCCCGCAAGGTTCTCCACAGCCCAGAGCGCTGCATCCCTGCCCAGCTTGCTGTGCTGCAGCAGAGAGTCTATGCTCGCTGCCTTGTGCCTCTTCAACAGGTTCAGTACAGTTATCTCGTATTCATGCAAAGGAGCACCAATCACTTGCTTGCCCTGTAGTACGTGTAGATTATGAAGAGCAATACGGCTGCGGCTATTATCACGTAGGAGAACAGCCCGAAGATGTCGTAAACCGACCTGAAGAAGCTCGCAACTTCGGCCTGTATGCTCTGCTGCACAATGAATGTGAATGAGAACTTCGAGAGGGGCTCGCCGTAAAGCCATGAGACGCTCGAGACGTTCTTGTAGTCTGATAGGGAGGCATACAGGGGTGTGTCTGGGAGCGGGTATGCCGACTCTATCGTCGCGCCCTGCGGCACCGTGATAGTCAGCGTAGCGTTCCCTGTCAGCACCGCGCCGCTCACCCCGTGGTTGAAGTTGAGCACCTTGGGGTTGAACCTGTAGAGGAACTGCCTTGGCGAGGTCTCGTTGACAAACGTCACATTAGGAACGGTGTAGGTCATTATGATGTATGCGGTGGACTGCCCTGCCTGTGTTGATATCGGCCCTGGAAATAGCCTGAAGCCGTAGAGGCTCTCGTTCGAGTTTATGATATGCTGCACCAGCATGGGCCCTATGAGCGTCTGCCAGTTGCTCAGCGTCAGGTTCAGAGCCAGCCTGTTCGTGGAATACTGGTTTACTGAGGCGTTGCTCACTAAGATTTTGAGCACCTCGCTGACCTGCGCGCTTGTGTTGGTCTTGAGCGCCATCGTGACGTTGAGGTTCTGCACTGTGTAGGATGCGCTTGCTGTAAATGCCAGAAATGAGAGCACGAGAACCGCAAGAAACGCGATTTTAAGGTTTTGCAAGTTTACACCTAATAAAATTGTTAGTGCACCTATAAATAAATGCCGTTTTCTGCAGGTATTCGCGGTTTCTGCTGGGCCGCCTTGGGGGTCGTGCCTCTTCCGTTAATCGGCTTTGGGCGTAGTGATTAAATACTTTCCGACTATAAATGCTTAAGAAGTGATTGCATGATAACTGGCTTTTCGATACTGAACGTAGAAGGCAAAATAGACTCTTCGGACGCACTGGCAAGGCAGAGGTTCCCGAGGCTGAACATAAACATAGACAAGGTAAGCACTGCAGGGGCCAAGCTGGATGTGGAGTATACATTTGAGGCTGACTATCACGATGGTGAGACCAAGGACTCCAAGCGCATAGGGCATATAAAGCTCAACGGCGTAGTAGAGGTCACCGAGTCAAAGGACGAGACAACAAAGGTCCTGGAGAAGTGGAATAAGGACCACGTATTGCCGATCAACCTTGCGGAGGAGATAATAAACGGCCTTAATTTCAGGTGCAGCGCTACAGGGACGCTTGTTGCGTATTCGCTTGGCCTGATTCCACCGCTTGTTATAAGCACAACAAAGATACAGGAAGGGCCGCAAAACAAGTAGTTTTGAGTGCGCTTCGGCACAGGATGGGTGTAGGCTGCACCGGCAGCCAGCTCATTAGACGGGAATTTGGGTTGGTCTGTTTTTGTTAGTTGGTGTAGATGTGGATTCTTCTTTAGAGGGCAAGAAAGCGATAACAGGCGCTCTTCTTGAAGTAGATTATTTGAACAAGGGCGAGAGCTCGCTCATACGCCTTACGGTAAGGGGGAGTGACGGCAAGGCCTATGAGATATTCGACCCGGCCTTCGTGCCCTACTTCTACCTTGTGCCTTCAGGCAACGCCGAAAAGGAGATGGTAGAGTCGGTTTCGACCATGGATAACGGGCACATAATAAAAAGCCAGAAGGTTTCGGAGGAGAGCAGGATGCTGCTAGGCAGGAAGGTGAAGGCGTACAAGGTATACGTGAGCAGCGCATCATATGTGCCTAAGCTTAGCTCCGCGATGTCGCAGTACGGCATCTGCTACGAGAACGACATACCCTTTGCGAAGAGGTACTCGATAGACAACGACCTGATCCCGCTCACAGAATATGTGATAAACGTGGCAGAGGAGGGGGGCATGCTGAGGCTTGTCTCACTGGAGAGGTCGGCCGACACAGCCGTAGCCACTTTCAACATGATGTGCTTCGACATAGAGGTCTACAACCCGCTTGGCGGCATGCCGAGATACGAGAAGGACCCGGTGATAATGATAAGCTACCTCTACATAGGGAACGGGAAGACTGAGAAAAAGGTTATGACCTTCAAGAAGATAAACCTGCCATTCGTAGAGGTGGTGAAAAACGAGAAGGCGCTCTTCGACGCGTTCATGAAAAGGGTCGACGAGCTTGATGTGGATGTGATTGTGGGCTATAATTCCGCAAATTTCGACTTCAAATATCTCATCGAGAGGGCGCACGCATTGAGGATTAATTTCAACCTGAACAGATTTGAGGGGGACACGAAGATAGAGAGCCACGGGCTTGTCGAGAAGGTGAAGATCGCGGGGAGGGCGCACGTTGACATGTACGTGGTCGTGAAGTTCATATCCATTGTAGGCGCATCTGAGAGCGTGCTGAAGCTGAACAGCAAGACGCTCAAGAACGTCTACGAGGCGATAACTAAGGAGCAGAAATTCGCAGTGGAGAAGGCGAGCATATTCAAGCTATGGGATGGGAGCGACGAGGATCTTGAGACGCTAGCTACGTACAACCTTGCAGACTCTGACGCACTCTACAAGGTCTACGAGACTTTCATACCGATAATGATCGAGCTCTCCAGAACCACGTACAATGTGCTCAGCGACGTCTGCGTATCCACCACCGGCCAGCTCGTAGAGTTCATGCTAATGCATAATTCGGTCAAGTTCGGCGAGATAATACCCAACAAGCCGAATGAGACTGAGATGAAGGAGCGGCTCTACAATCCGATAGAGGGCGCCTATGTGAAGACGCCCGAGCCCGGAATCTACAGCAATCTCGTGATGTTCGACTTCAGGGGTCTGTATCCCTCGATCATAATATCGTACAACATAGACCCCTCCTCCATATGCAACGGCTGTGCCGAGTATTACGAATCTCCTGACGGGACGCGTTTTGACAAGAACAGGAAGAGCATAATACCGCTCATACTGAAGCAGATGATAAGCCTCCGCGCGGAGGTGAAGAAGGCCTACAAGAAGAATCCTGATAACATATTCCTTTCCGCGAAGCAGCTCGCGCTCAAGATAGTATCCAATTCGGTCTACGGGTACATGGGCTACGCAAGATCGAGGTGGTACTCGAGGGCCTGCGCTTCAAGCGTGACCGCATTCGGGAGGCAGTACATAAAGGAGAGCATAAATGTTGCAGAGAATTTCGGACTGAAGCCGATCTATGGAGATACTGATTCCGTGTGCGCGGTGATGGGCGATAAGACAAAGGAGGATGTGCTCAGGTTCCTAAAGGAGTTCAATTCAAAGCTGCCCGAATCCATGGAGCTTGAGCTTGAGGATTTCTACAAGCGAGGTGTTTTCGTAGGCAAGAAGGTAGAGAAGGGGACGGCTGGTGCCAAGAAGAAGTATGCGCTGATCTCGGAGTCTGGGCGCATAAAGATACGCGGGTTCGAGCTCGTGAGGAGGGACTGGTCGCGGATAGCAAGGGAGACCCAGAAGGCTGTCCTTGAGACCATACTGAACGAGGGCGATGCGCAGAAGGCTGTTGACATAGTTAGGGACGCGGTGAAGAGGCTAAAGAGCGGGAGCGTACCGCTCGAGGAGCTTGCGATAAACACGCAGCTCAGGAAGAGTATAGAGGGCTACGACCTGAAGTCACCGGAGCTCGGCGCGGCGAGGAAGGCGGTGAAGGAGGGCCTGAAGACAAGGGATGAGCTTGAGGGTGCGGTCATAAGCTACGTCATAACGAAGCACGGGAGCTCCATATCCGACAGGGCCGTGCTCGAGGAGTTCGCAAAGGATTATGACGCCGATTACTACATAAACAACCAGGTACTCCCTGCCACGATGAGGATACTCAAGGAGCTCAACTTCAGCGAGGAGGAACTGAAGGGCCTGGGGACGCAGAGGAAGCTATAAATTCTAGTCAAATCAAATATCTGGTGATAAAATGGCAGGAACTACCAGCAGTCTAAGGAGAGTGACCGTAGTCGCGGCTTTAAGACAGATGCCAGAGCCGGTTAACATCGCGGAGACAGCGCTTGAGCGGGCGCTGCAAGATGCGAACAGGGCCTTTTCTGATTTGAGAATCAAACCGTTCGTTATCGGCCCGACAATTACAAGAAACGGGGATGGCAAATGCGCCTCAAGGGCTGCAATAGTTTACATGCGCGCCACAAGAATACCCGCAAGGGGCATGGAGAAGCTGGAGGAGCGATTTAGGGTGACAAGGCTAGGCCCGAGCAGATTTACAGGAGGGGCTCAATACGAGCTGGAGTTGAGGGGCACCCCATTGTTAAGAAGTACTTAAATGCTTGAAAATTGATATAATTACGGTGCTTATTTGGGGAGCGAGGAAGAGACTATAGAGAGGGTTATAAATTAACTCGTTGCTCTATTTACTTGATGGGACGATAATGGATGGTATTAAAATTTGGCTGTTTGTCTGCGGTTATGGTACTTGGCTTTCTGCTCGTCTTTAATTACTCGTTTGCCGGAAGTACTGGTTCTTATAATTCAACGCAAACGTTACTGCAGAGAATTAATTCCGGAAACATAAATGATGTTTACACTAATGTTACTGCAAAAGCGCTAAACCAAGCTGAGGCTTATATCATTCAAAGACTTGGGGAGGATTATTACAATTCTTATATAACCAACGGCTTTAATAGCACATACATTAAATACGGCGATAGGCATTACTATGACCTTAATGTGAGTGTCTTCTGGTTCAGCTATAATGTCCCGTTTTTAAATCGCAGCAGTGCGGTGAAGTTTTGCCCGTCGGCGCAGTATTGTTATTATAACCCTTTATTCGTTGAACTTTTAATAGCAGATAACGGGACGCCTTTGGTCTATCAGGGCCCTTCAAAACCTTTTTATGTAAATATATCTGCCAATCAGGCAATGACTATTGGCTCGCAGAGCGGATTTAAGAATGGGACTGCGACTTGGCTTCTTCCGGTAAACAATAGTCGAAATGACTCTCTTGCTGGCTATTCGGTAGCATGGGACGTCGCTGGTTATGGTTCTGGTCCTAATTTTCGGATAATTTATGTTGATTCGCAAACAGGAAAAGTGCTTGGGGAGGCGAATGGTTTCGGCTCTCCGGGAGGAACTTATCCGGGACCCGCCGTACCTAGCGTATATACTACAGGTAATTTTTCCTTATTTACCATCTACGTTAACAATACTGCAGGGCAGAGTATACAAAAAACTAACAGCGCAGATTGGTATCTTATTGCGGTTGTTATAATAGTGGTCATTCTAATATTATTAGTGTGTTACTTAGCAATGCATGGCAGAAAATAGAACTACGGTAAATACCTAATGCCATTCCGTTCTTCTTAGGGCAACTAAGACAGGTATATTTATATTGCTAGTGCTTAAATGTCTAAGAATTTGTTTAAATTGGTGTTGATTTGGAAGAGCAGGATATGATTAGTGCCGAAAACCTGGCTACTATCAAGGAGGTAGGGAAGGCCTCCGCAGATGCAATGCTGCATGCGGCAAACTTGGTAAAGCCAGGCGCAAGGCTACTTGACGTCGCCGAATCTGCCGAGAAATTCCTGAAGGAACGTGGATTCGGGCTTGCATTCCCGATAAACCTTTCGGTCAATGCTGAAGCTGCCCACTATACGCCATCTTTCTCTGATGAACGGCGCTTCGCTGAGGGGGATATAGTAAAGGTTGATTTCGGAGCTGAAAGGAACGGCCTTCTTGGCGATGGCGCGATAACCGTAGACCTCTCCGGGAAGATGCAGGGAATGATAGACGCGGCAGAGGCTGCGCTTGACAGCGCCATAGCGGCTGTCAGGCACGGCGTAAGCGTATGCGACATAGGGAAGGCTATAGCCAGTTCGATTGAAAGCGCTGGATACCTTCCGATAAAGAACTTGGGAGGGCATGGGATAAAGGAGCATGACCTGCACGCCGAGCTTTTCATACCGAACTATGACAACGGGGATTTCACAATACTCGAAGAGGGGATGGTCGTTGCCATAGAGCCATTCGTTACAACAGCTTCGGGGAAGGGGATGGTCGTCGAGGCCGACACCTGCGAGATATACACTTATGCAAATGATGTTACGGTAAGGTCGCCGGAAGCCAGGGCTTTGCTGGTGGAGATATCGAAGAGTTACAGCAAGGAGCCATTTGCAGTAAGGTGGCTCTCAGGCCTGGTGCAATCGAAGTTCAGGCTTTATGCCGCAATATCAGAGCTTGCAAGGGCTGGCGCGCTTGACCCCAGCCCGACGCTTGTGGAAGCAGGCGGGAAAGCGGTGGCGCAGGCTGAGGCGCAGCTTCTCGTTACAAAGGATGGTTGCGAGATAATAACAAGGGCAAGGCTTTGAGCCTTGGCTCTATTCCTCCTCGGTGACAAGCCTGAAACGGGGCGTGCCCTTGACAGGCTCTTCAAGCCAGACGTCAAGGTCCCTCACAAAAACAAGTTTCTCGTTTGCCATATCCTGGTATATGACGCACAGCTTGTCCGTGGCTTCCTGGACCCCTATAGCTGTGACCCTTACCTTGTGGTCCGGATTCTTATAGTGCAAGTATATGCCGCCTATCCTTACCTGCGTCTTAGCAATACCCAATTCCCTCTCTAAATCCTCATGGCTTTTATGGGGCATGCAAATACCAGTAATAGAACTGCAAAAGGGTTAATAAAACCTAGGGAACCAGTTTCGAGGAAGTCCGATATCCTGATATTTGCTAAAAACAAATTCTTTTTTAAAGCTTGTCAGCATATAATTAGACTTACTGTCCATTTGGGTAGGGGTTTTTATGGTTGTCCAAAAGATAAGAAAAAGAGACGGATCGCTGGTCGATTTCGATGCCTCCAAGATAAGCGCCGTGATAGGGAAGGCTATTGTCGCTGTGAGGGGGAAGGCTCTTGAGCCGGAGGTCAAGGCGCTGACAGACAGGGTGGTGGTCCGCATAAACCAGCTTTACGCCGAAGGCATCACAGAGGTGGAGAGCGTGCAGGACATCGTGGAGCAGACGCTCATGGCAGAACATTATTACGATGTCGCAAAGGCGTATATACTGTACAGGGAGAGGCACAGCCAGATAAGGAGTGCGCGAAGGGGCGAAATACTCAAGAAGATAGATGATAGGGAACTTTTCATAATCAACAGGGAGGGGCAAAAGGAAACGTTCGACGAGAACGTCCTGAGAAATTACATAAGGTCGGCATGCAAGGGATATGAGGGCGTGATAAACATAGAAAGCCTGCTTGCCGCATGCGAGCAGGGCATATACGAGGACATCGAAACAAAGGACATCGCCAGGCTGGCGATTTTGACCGCGAGGAGCCTGATAGAGAGGGATCCATCATATTCGATAATAACAACGAGGCTCTTCCTTGCCGCGCTTTACAGAGAGGTGCTTACTGCGCGCTTCTCCCCAACCGGGCTGCAGGAGGCGTATTCCAAGTCCTTCGTCTCGAACATAAAGGAGTGCGTAAGGAACGGGAAGCTCTCCGAGAAGATGCTGGAGTTTGACCTCGAGCTCCTATCAGCGAATCTGGATATAAAGCGCGACGAATTGCTGCCGTATAGGGGCCTAGAGACGCTCTATGACAATTATCTGATAAAAGAGGGCAGGAGGGGCACACGCTACGAGACGCCGCAGGCGTTCTGGATGCGCGTTGCGATGGGACTCGCGATAAACGAGAGCGACAAGAATGCGAGGGCGCTCGAATTCTATGAGGCGCTCTCAACACTCAGGTTCGTAAGCTCCAGCCCAACGCTCTACAACTCCGGGACAGTGAAGCCGCAGCTTAGCTCCTGCTTCCTGACAACAATAGGCGACGACCTCATCCAGATATTCAAGGGCTATTCCGACAATGCTCAGCTCTGCAAGTGGTCAGGAGGCATGGGCAATGACTGGTCAAGCCTCCGCGCGACAGGCGCTCTCGTAAAGAGCACTGGGGTAGAGAGCCAGGGGCTGATACCATTCCTCAAGATCGCGAATGACGTAAACATATCAATAAACAGGAGCGGCAGGAGAAGGGGTGCCACATGCGCCTATCTCGAGGCGTGGCACTTTGATATAGAGGATTTTATAGACCTAAGGCGCAACACAGGAGACGAGCGGAGGAGGACGCAGGACATGAACATAGCGATCTGGGTACCAGACCTTTTTGTCAAGAGGATACTTAGCGATGACGACTGGACGCTCTTCTCACCGGATGAGGCGCCCGAGCTGCATGAGCTTTACGGCAGAAGCTTTGAGGAGAAATACGCAGAATACGAAAGCAGGGCCGAGAACGGCAGCATAAAGCTGTTCAAGCGGCTCAAGGCTGCAGCGCTCTGGAAGAAGATACTCACATCGCTTTACGAGACAGGGCATCCCTGGGTAAATTTCAAGGACCCGTGCAACATAAGGTCGCCGCAGGACCATGCCGGCGTGGTGCACAGCTCCAACCTATGCACAGAGATAACATTGAATACGTCCAGGGACGAGATTGCGGTCTGCAACCTTGGCTCCGTGAATCTTGCAAGACACGTGTTCAAGGGGGCGGTCGACGAGGAGCTGCTGCAGAAGACGGTAAAGATTGCGCTCCGCATGCTCGACAACGTGATAGACCTTTGCTATTATCCGGTCGAGGAGGCGAGGAACTCGAACATGAGGCACAGGCCGATTGGGATGGGGGTCATGGGCTTCCAGGATGCGCTGTACATGCTGGGCATAAACTTCGATTCCGAGGAAGCGGTGAAGTTTGCCGACGAGAACATGGAGTTCATATCCTATCATGCGATAATGAGCTCTGCCGAACTCGCGAAGGAAAGGGGCGCGTATTCGAGCTTTAGGGGCTCCAAGTGGGACAGAGGTATAATGCCTGTTGACACATTGGACACCCTTGAAAAGGAGCGCGGTGTCAAGATAGACGTTTCCAGGACTGGCAAGATGGACTGGGCGCCAGTAAGGGAGGCGATAAAGAGTTATGGAATGAGGAATTCGAACTGCCTTGCGATTGCGCCCACTGCGACAATATCGAACATTTCCGACTGCTTCCCATCGATCGAACCCATATACAGTGAGATATACGTGAAATCGAACATGAGCGGCGAGTTTACGGTCGTGAACAAGTACCTTGTTGAGGAATTGAAGGCCAACGGCATGTGGAACCAGTCGATGCTTGACGAGATAAAGTCAAAGGATGGAAGCATACAGAAGATAAACCAGATACCTGCGAAGATCAAGGACAAATACAAGAATGTCTTCGAGATAGCGCCGGAGTGGCTGATAAGGATAGCCGCGTACAGGAGCAAATGGATAGACCAGAGCCAGTCATTTAATATCTTCACCAATACCACATCAGGGAAGCAGCTCTCGGACATCTATATGTATGCCTGGAAGATGGGGCTCAAGACAACATATTACCTCAGGACCATGGGCGCAAGCGCGATAGAGAAAAGCACTGTAGGGATAACAACGCAGAAGACAAAGGCCGCGGCAGCGGTGATGGAGCAGGTGCAGCCAATCGCGGTTGAGAACAACGGCGTCGCACAGGTAGAGGTTTATGACAAGCAGCGGTACATTTCTGCAGCGCAGAAGGAGGCGAAGGAGGGTGTGGGCATGGTTGACATGTCCAATGTCAAGGTGACAAAGATGGGAGAGGCCTGCGACCCGAACGACCCTGACTGCGAGGCCTGCCAATAATGGTGCTTTGGATGAAAAACCCGTTACTTAACTCTTCCGAGACAGATCCGAACAAGATACTCCCGATAAAATACCCCTGGGCGAGATCATATTACAAGACAGGCGTAGCAAACAACTGGGTACCGGAGGAGATATCGATGCAGCAGGATGTCGAGCTATGGAAGAAACCAGACGGGCTGACAGAGGGCGAAAGGAGGCTCATAATGAGGAACCTTGGGTTCTTCTCTACGGCAGAGAGCCTCACCGCAAATAACATTGTGCTCTCAATCTACAGGCACATAACAAACCCGGAGTGCAGGCAGTACCTGCTCAGGCAGGCATACGAGGAGGCTGTGCACACCGAGACATTCATATACTGCTGCGACAGCCTTGGGCTTGACCCGGAGGAGGTCTACAACATGTACATCACCATACCCAGCATAAAGGAGAAGGATGACTTCGTAATAAGCATAACGCAGAGCCTCCTTGACCCTCACTTCAACACGGTTGGCGCTGACAACATAAGGAAGTTCGTAAACGACCTCATAGGCTACTATGTGATAATGGAGGGTATATTCTTCTATGCGGGGTTTGCTATGATGCTCTCGTTCCAGAGGAACAACAAGATGATTGGAGTCGCTGAGCAGTTCCAGTTCATATTGAGGGACGAGTCTGTGCACCTTGCGTTTGGAACCGATCTCATAAACGCGATAATAGCGG
>DUIS01000100.1:0-3793 GCA_013330215.1 Microcaldota archaeon
TATGGTTTCCGCACCTATCAGCAGCGAGAGTATGAGGAAGCCCGAAAATCCCGCGAGTATCGTTATCGCATAGATCACGTAGGTTATGAGCCCGGGCCCCTGGCTTGCCGCCTGCCCGGAGCCGGCGAGTGCAGACTGCACCTGCGGCAGGTTTATGAACTGCAATGAGGTCCCTATGTTAGGGAAGACGAACAACATTATCAGTACCAGTGATATCAGCCCCGCGACATAGACCCGCTTGTCTATCTTCCCCTTGACAAGAGGGTAGGTTAGTACTCCGAATCCAAGGGTAAGGCCCCACATTGCCATGACATCCCAGAAGACCCCGTATTTCTTTGATATGTTTGATATCGTGGCGAGGCCGCTCTTGCTGCCGAGCATGTAGAATCCGTAGCCGCCGTTTAGCTTCAGGAGGCTATGGATTATCAGCCCATCTATCAGGAGTACCACTATCGCGGCAACGGCGCGTAGTATCACGCTTACCGTGCTTGCATAGTAAAGGAAGTAGAGTAAAAGTATCGATATGATTATAAGCGTGGCGATGGCAATCTTCTTGACAGAGTCCTCCATTTAATCAGATTTGATGAGAATTTATGTAGTAGCAAATTATTATAATGATAGATAATAAAGCTTAGTGGTGGTTGGATGGAAGAGTGCGAGATATGCGGCAAGAGGTCCGAAGATATATATGTCGTGAATGTAGAGGAGGCTGAGCTTAGGGTCTGCACCAAGTGCGCCAAGGGCAAGAAGATAGTCTCGAAGGTGATTGAGCGGAAGAGTATGCCCAGGGGCATTGCAACTGAGAGAAAGAGCGATTATGAGCAGCTGGTCGAGAATTACGGCACCGTGATACAGGAGGCAAGGGAGCGCATGAAACTGCCCGTAAAGGTGCTTGCTGAGATGCTGAACGAGAAGGAGACGCACCTTCTCCACGTTGAGCGCCAGACCACAAGGCCCTCCGAGGAGCTCAGGAAGAAGCTGGAGAGGGCGCTTGGGATTAAGCTTATCGAGCCCCCGCAGGGCGAGGAGGATGGCACGCACGGAAGGGGAGGAGGCGACAGCGTTACGCTTGGGGATTTCATCACCAAGAGGCGCAAGTAGGGCGTGTGTTGGCATGGCGGTAGACCTTAGCAAGCTGATATCGAAAAGGAGGCTGCTCTTTGACGAGCTCAAGGGCAGGGCTATAGCGATAGACGCCTACAACGTGCTCTACCAGTTCCTTTCTATAATAAGGCAGCCCGACGGCACGCCGCTCATGGATGCCCACGGCAACGTCACGAGCCATCTTTCCGGGATATTCTACAGGACTATAGAACTCCTCGATTACGGCATAAAGCCGATATACGTCTTCGACGGGCTTCCATCGGTGCTCAAGCAGAAGACGATAGCTGCGATGATGAGGAGGAAGGTTGAGGCGAAAGAGGCCTTCGAGAAGGCGAAGGAGGAAGGGGACATAGAGGCGATGCGCTCGCATGCGATGGCTACCACAAGGATAGACAAGCAGATAGTCGAGAGCTCGAAGAAACTTCTTGATGGCATGGGCATAGGTTACATGACAGCGCCGAGCGAGGGAGAGGCGCAGGCAAGCTACATGTCGAAGAACGGTCTCGTCTATGCGGCGGCAAGCCAGGACTATGACACGCTCCTTTTCGGCGCGAAGTACGTGGCTAGGAACCTCACCTTCAGCGGGAGGAGGAAGCTCCCGAGAAAGAACGTCTACATAAACGTTGAGCCGGAACTTGTCAACCTACATGACACGCTAAGCACCCTCGGCATAAACCAGAAGCAGCTCATATGGATAGGCATACTGCTAGGTACCGATTTCAACAACGGCATCAAGGGCGTTGGCCCCAAGACTGCGCTGAAGATAGCTAAGGACTCGAAGAGCATAGGCGACATAAAGGACTACGTGAGCAAGAACTGCAAGGAGGACTTCGAGCTCGACATACAAGAGGTTGAGGATCTCTTCACAAACCCGGAGGTCAGGGAGATGGACGACAAGGAGACCGAGAAGCTGCTCGGGAAATCCTACGACAGGGCCGCGATAATAGATCTGATGTGCCGCACCCACGGATTCTCCGAGGAAAGGATATCAAAGGGCATTGACAAGCTGGAACACCACAAGACCGACACGAAGCAGAAGGGCATAGACAGCTGGTTCAAGTAGAGTGATGCTTTTCTCAGCGCAGCAGGCTTTCTATCTGGGCCTCGGGTTTTTGGTCAAGATCGACCAACGGCATCCTCGCCACAAAGAAAGGCCGATAGTAAACAAACAGGGACCTCATATGTGTGCCAGAGTTGATGTCCAGCGCCAACGGAAGCCCCTCTTTTACCGCGCCGATGGCATCCTCGCAAACGCATAGTACCTCATCCCATCGTTCTGCGCCCCTGAGAGCCTGTATCTCATCCCATGGCACGGATGCAAAACTGATTTCATCGCCGTGCACCACACGGTACCATCCCGGTTTCTCCGGCATGCCTTTTGGATCTACCGCCAATAAATGCCACTTATCCCTTGTGGTCACCAGTGTTTTGATGTCACGCATTGTTTCCGCAATGGTGGCTAACCTTCTGCCTACTAATTTTGCAGCTGCATACGCGTCTTTGATGTAGGTAGGAGGCCACTCCAGTACCTCTATCCTGGCTTTTTGGTTTGTTGCGTTAACAGCCTTCTCTTCTGTCGCCATTTTTACCACATATCGTATGGGTGTTATCAGATATTTATACTTTCCAGGATGCGATCGCGTAAAAACCGAAAAAGTAAGAAAACGTTATATAGCTTTCCAGGCATAAGGTTTTGATTCGATGAATGATGACCGGAATGACCCTGCAAGCCTCAACCGCGACCTGAACAGCAGCTTCGCGATCTCGCGCAGCAAGTCGGATGTGGCGATGGACAAGCTCCAGAAGCCCTTTGTCGAGGTAATTGAATCGCGCGACCGCATCGTTGTCCTGGTGGAGATACACGGATACAAGAGCAGCGAGATAAAGGTGGGCACGGACGGCTCCCGCCTGAACATAAATGCAAGCTCGGCTGAAAGCAGCTGGATCGGGAACATAACGCTTCCCACTGCGGTAGACCCTGCCGGATCAGAGGCCAGGTACAACCATGGCACGCTTGAGGTCACCCTTAGAAAAGGTTATTATAACGGAAACCGCCTTGTATTAATAGAATTGATTTAGGTGTAGGAATGCAGATAAAAGTAAAAAGGTCGAAGAAGCGCGTAGGCAAGGCATACAGGAACATACAGAAGATTGCACGTATACGGAAGGCGCACAGGAAACTCTTCAAGAAGAACAAGAACAGGCGCTGAGCTCAGTAGAGGTCTGCATACATCTGGTTGTTGAACTCGTAGGCGACAGTATCCTCGTTGAATTGGAGGCTCTGCAGCACGTCGTCCCTGCTGTTGAATTCCCTTTTCTCCTTTCCGCATTCCAGAACATGGAACTTAGATCCGAACTCGTGGTACACGAAGACCCTTCTTGCGCTGTCGTCCATCTTTACGAACACCCTTGCGGACGGGTTCCCCAGCTTTATCAGCAGGCTGCACAGCAGTATCGCCTTGTCCATTATGTCACCCATCATGAAGGTTATCACCTCGTCAGGGGATATCCAGAACTGCAGCGGCAGCACGACGTCCTCGGTCTCGTCGTTTACAAAACCGAATGCCATCATGCTTGCATCGTAGAAGTCCTTGTCGTAGGTGTAATTGAGGAATTTGGATTTTATCCAGTTTGCCTTCTCCGTGACCTTTTCGGAATTCGGGGTCACAAGAGTGGGGAGCTCCGCGAC
>DUIS01000100.1:3848-12174 GCA_013330215.1 Microcaldota archaeon
CCGCGACTGAAAGGCCCTCCTTTTCCTCTATGTATTCCTTATAGCGCGATATTATTGCCAGATAGAGGTTGTTCAGCCTGCCCTCCCTTCCAAGATCAGTTGCCTCATCCATTTCTACCCCATTAGTATTGTTTGGAAAGATAGAATAGCTTTTCGTATGAACCGGTTTTTAGAGGGAAACCTGCCGAAAGCTTTTTAAAGGAACATGAAAACCTATATATATTACCGGATGCATATTTTGAGTGGTTTGATGCGTACTAATTCGTGAAATACGCATGCACGGACCAGTTGCTTTGATTAGGAAACGATAAAATGGCGGCACCGAAAGAACTCGCAATATGCCACGTGATAAAGAATGGCACACTCCTACTGATAAAGGCAGAGGAAGGAATAAACAAGGGAAAATGGAATGCGCCATCAGGGGAGCTTGTAAACGGCGAAAAGTCTGAGAAGGCGGCGATGAGGCAGACTTTCCAGCAGACCGGCCTATACGTAAGCAAGGTGGTGCATCACGGGACCATAAGGCTTTTCCTCAACGGCAAGGTAGAATACGATTACAAGATGCAGGTATACTCAACAAAGATCTTCAGCGGCGACCTGAAGCCCAATATAAAGGGAGAGGCGCGCTGGTTCAATACAAGTGAACTGCCTTTCTATGAGATGTGGGCAGATGACAAGTACTGGGTGAATCTGGTGCTCGAGGGCAAGAAGTTCGACGCGGATTTCTTCCTTGACGAGAACAACGAGAACGTTGTGAAGTACCAGATAAGGGAGAAGAAAGAGGTGCTCAGGACGGTGCTTCCGATAATAATCGTGCTCGCGGTCATAGCGGTGCTCGTCTACGGCATCCTCAGCAGCGGCATACTGAACCAGCCAGCCAAGAAGGCTGCGGTCTTCCTGCCGTCGACATCCGCAAAATCAACCATGGTTTCAACTACTGCTGCAACAACTACCGCGACAACAACCATAGCGTCGCCGCAGATAATCCCACCCCCGCCAGTCCCTCAGACCGTGCTCTCGAACAAGACGTACATATACTACATATATTACTCGGGAAGCCCCCCGCAGTCGCAGACATATTTTGCTGTGGCGAATGGCTCCGGTGTCAGCAACTGGAAGCTGCTGGTGGGGAGCCCTGTGGATCTAAGTAACGCTGACTGCTCGGTGTACAGCTTCTATACCTACTGCACAAGCGCGGTAAACCTTACGACTTCGACTAGCAGCACTACAAACAGCATGGCTGCGAAGACGCAGCAGAATAGCGTAAGGATAGGAAACCCTGTATGCCTTGCGCTGCACCCTCCTGACCCGAGCATATGCTACAACACCTACTACAACACAACGCAATAGGCAAACAGTTGAGTGTGATTTATTGGTTCATAAAAGTGGAGATTATCCCCGTAAAGCTCTTCTTAGGCGGAACACCGAAACCGCGAGGATAAGATTTTGTATGCCGCGCGGCACGCTTGAACGGTTTATTGAGGATCATGAAGCGGCAAGGGTAGAGGTGCGCAAGATAGAGACCCTTGAGGATGATCCGATAGACGCTATGAAGAGGATCAAAAAGATACAGGAGGGCGTGAATTCGTATCTGGGGCAGGGCGCGACTTTCCGCTCTCTTTTTATGACTAATTACAATAGGGAGATTTTGTACGCGCTGGACACCGCGATAGAGAAACTGAATAGGCTTGAGACGGTACCGTATAAAGTCAGGGAGTTCTGGAGATCCGAGATTGCACGCTTTAGGGATCCAGAAAGCAGGCGGTCGTATCTTGACCGGTTTGCAAACGAGCATATAGGTGGAGAGGCGGGGATAGAAAGGCTGGATGCCTGGATAGACAGGGCGCTCAAGATCGGCGAGCCTGAATTTATGAGGGTCTGGAGGGAAAGATACGTCTCCATCAGGCAAACTTTTCAGTTCTTCGGCGGAGAATGACTAGGACGCTAGCCATGCAGCAACGGCCGCGCACATACTGATTTTTATCCTTTCGTTGAGCTAACTTTTTGTGGACAACAAGCTCATCGCAGACATCTTCAACGACATAGCCGCAATGCTCAGCGTTGACGAGACCCCGAGCTCCAGGTTCGAGGTGCGCGCCTACCAGAAGGCCGCGCTAACAATAGCAACGCTTCAGGAGGACATAGGCGATATCTACAGGAAGGAGGGCAAGGAGGGGCTAATGAAGCTGCCAGGCATAGGCAAGGGGCTTGCGGAGCGGATAGAGGAATACATCAAGACCGGTAAGATAAGAAGGTACGAGGAGCTCAGGAAGAGGTACCCGATAGACATGAAGGCGCTTACAAGCATCGAGGGCATAGGCGCAAAGAAGGCGATAGCACTCTACAAGAAACTCGGCATAAAGGATGTGGCCTCGCTGAAGAAGGCGGCTGAGAGCCACAAGATAGGCGCGCTCTCAGGGTTCGGCGGGAAGAGCGAGGGGCTTATACTTAGGGGCATCCAGCGCCTCGAGACGAACAAGGGCAGGCTTCTCCTCGGGGATGCGCTTCCTGTAGCGGAGTCTATGGTAGGCAAGCTCATTGGTAGCGGGCTAGTTGTGAAGGTGGTGATAGCTGGATCAATGCGGCGGATGCGCGAGACAGTTGGCGACATAGACATACTCGCGCTCTCCGACAAGGGCAATGAGGTGATGGACTTTTTCACCAAGCTGCCTGACGTTTCAGGCATAGTTGTCAAGGGCCCGACGAAGACAACAGTATCACTCAAGATAGGACTCAACTGCGACCTCAGGGTTATAGCCCCGGAAAGCTTCGGCGCTGCGCTGCAGTATTTCACCGGCAGCAAGGACCACAACGTGCAGGTGCGCACAATAGCGGTAAGGATGGGCTACAAGCTCAACGAGTACGGGCTCTTCGGGAGGAAGGGGCAGCTCATGCCCACAAAGGAGGAGAAGGACATCTATGGGAGGCTTGGCATGCAGTACATGCCGCCCGAGATGCGTGAGGCAAGGGGCGAGGTGAAGCTTGCGCAGGAGCACAAGATACCGAGGCTAGTGGAGCTTGGCGACATAAGGGGCGACATGCACACCCACACGCTGGAGAGCGACGGCGCGGACAGCATAGAGGAGATGGCGGATGCGGCGATGAAGGCGGATCTGGACTACTTCGCTACCACCAACCACACGAAGAGCCTCGGCATAGCGAACGGGATGGACGAGAGGGGGTTCGCCAAGTTCTTCAAGCGGGTGGACAAGCTCAACGATTCGCTTGACGGAAAGATAAGGGTGCTGAAGGGCGCCGAGGTAGACATACTCAAGGACGGCTCGCTAGATTTGGATAGGGAATGCCTCAAGTCGATGGACTGCGTAGTCGCTGCTGTGCATTCATACTTCAGGATGGAGGAGAGTGAGATGACAAAGAGGGTGTGCAAGGCGCTTGAGAGCGGGCTCGTGCACATATTCGCGCACCCTACTGGAAGGGAGATAAACGTGAGGGAGCAGTATCCGATAGACCTCGAGAAGCTGTTCGTGGCTGCTGAGCGCAACAAGGTAGCGCTGGAGATAAACTCCTTCCCCATCAGGCTGGACCTGAGCGACACCAACATAATGAGGGCCTCGAAATACAAGGTGAAATTCGCGATAGACACGGATGCACACAGGACCTCGCATTTCGGCTTCCTGAGGTACGGGGTCGGAACCGCTAGGAGGGGATGGCTTGAGAAGGGCAGGGTGATGAACACGCTGCCGCTAAGCGGGATAATGAAGGAGCTCGAAAAGTAGGCGCTGCTATGTCAAGGACACTACGACATGCGTCGTTCACAAAAGAGCATTATATATATCTCCCAATCCCTAATTATACCGTGATAAATTGGGACTTGCCCAGAAGCATCTTTGGAAGGAGGACACATACGCTGCGTTGAAGATAGGCGGGGCAGCCGTAGCTGCAGGGATATTCGCGCCTCCAGTCATCGATAAGGTCTTTGCGCTGCAGCATATGTCGCACGCCTTCGACGGATCAATAGCCACCGGATTCCTGGTGACAGGCCTGGCGATGAGTGTGGGCATTGACAGGGTAATGACGCCGGTCCTTGCATACGGAAGGGAGAAGAAGTTCTCCAGCTGGCTGAGGAACGAGGTGCTGACACATGATAATTTGAAACACCTGGGAGAGGCCAGCAGCAGCGATGAGCTGGACCTGATGGCCGAGGCATTTATCGATGGGCTTGTAGAGCAGGGAAAGAGAATGAAGCACCTCGGCAGGAATTACAGTGAGAGGGAGATATACGGATTTATAGGTGACAATTCAAGAGACAACCCTCATGATGTCGTGGATAATGAGCTAAGGACCGCGTTCAAGGAATTAAGGAAGAAGGGGGCCACTGCCCTTGAACTTGTAGGGATCGGGAGAGCCGTGCAGGTTGCGGAGAGGGAGTACGAGCTCTCGAGAAGCGGCGACCTCATGGAAAACAGGAACCGCGGCAAGAGGATAACCATCACGATGCCTGATGAGCACGACATGACAGAAATGGTACAGAAAAGAGGGATACTGGAAAAAGTTTACAGGGACGAGGAGCGCCTGGTCGTGAGGCTCAGGACTGCAGAGGGGGTCGAGGATATCGCCGTTACGCCCGGAGGTGGTCCAGAAGCAACTATCGAGGAGGAGGGGAAGGAGAACAGCAAGCTTCTCAGGAGGCTGTTCATCGAAGCACACAAGCCAAACGACGCGCTGCTTAAGAGGGCGCTGATCGACCCATTCCATGCACAGAGGCGTTTCGAGGCGCTCAGGAAGAGACTGGGGGAGAGGGACGATCATGGCAGGCTGAAGATGCCGCTGCTTAAGAGGGCGGTAGCAAATGACTTCTACGACCTGTTCGACAGGGGATTCTTAGCCTGGGCGGAGAGCAGGGATATGGAGAACGAGCTCCTCATCTGGCTTGACAACAGGAGGGGATACCACAGGTTATATGCAAAACCGCTGAGGATAGCGCTTAACGCAGTTCATCTGGTAACGCTGAGGCTCCCGGTGGCGGTTATCCGCGGCCCGATAACCTCGGTAGCAGACGCGATATTCGTGGACAGGTGGAAACGAACCAAGAAGTACCTCGGCATGAAGGAGGAGAAGGCGGAGCTCAAGGACAACCCATTCGGCTTGGTCAGAAAGTTCGGCGGCTACGTTGACAGCTGGCCATGGGAATTCAGAAGGCCGACGCAGATTGGATACAATCTATTGCACAGGATCGCGTTCAACAACGTAGCCAAGATAGCACTTGGCTACCTTGCGGCGAGCAATGTCAACCACCTGCTCACATACTGCGGCGCGTCATACGAATTAAGGGATGCGCTTTGTGTCGCGGGCGGAGCTGGCGGCTACTACCTTGCAAAGCATAGAGCAAAAATCAAGTCTGCCTTCACAAGGATGCCGAGGGCTGCGGCCGGAGAGAGCAATTAGAATCGGTTGTGGCAATGAAATTCAAGGATAGGGAATCCGGTGCGGCGCACGCCGTGGGGCTGCAGGAACATCTGGCTGTCGCAAAGCAGTTCACCGATGCGGCAATAGGGACATATGTTTCCCTGGGAATACCCAGGAAGTGCATGCAGGACGTCAGGGTAGCTACTTCGGATCTGAGAGTTACCGATGTGGAAGGAGAGTGCAGGAGGGGCACAGGAGTCGTATACGCAGATTATTGCGACGGTGTGATAAGGTTCAGGAGTCCCCTGCTCGGAAACTATATGCGCGTTCTCGAACTCGAAAATCTAGACACTTACGTTGGTCCTGCGGGCCGCCAGTACAATGAATTACTGGATATCCTTAGGTTTATGATAACTGATGCCGCGGCGCACGAGATTGCACATCATATAAGGAGGACGCCTTACCCTTCTGCCAACGCTCCCCTGAGACAGCAGAAGCCCACGATTATTGTCGACGAGGCAGTTGCAACATTCGCCGGGAATACCGTACTGACTAAGATGGGATTTTCGGATTCGCTCCTGGAAAGATGCATAAAGGGGGAGAATAGAAAGTTTCTCACAGATTCGTCCAGACTGCTGGAAAGGAGGCGCCAAGGCAAGGATGCGGTTACTGAACTCTTTATAAATCTAGGGTATCTCCTTGGCTACACCGCATTTTTGGAGACGCTCAGAAGGGATAAAGGTTCGCTGCCTGCCGTTATGAGAGACACGCTCTCCGAAACCAGCAACAAAAAGAACATAAAGCTGCTCGCTTCAATGGCCAATCGACACCCTTCCTTCAATGAGTTCCTTCTCAACAGGCGCACAAGCTGCAATGACATGAGGGAGATGCTCAGGCAGATAGAGCCTACATGAACTTCGAGAGGTTGAACTGCTTTACAGGGAGAGCCTGCTCCGCCTCGCCCCCGAATACGTTGCTTATTTCCTCTTTTATCAGAAGCAGCCTCTGCTTGAGGTAGGGCTCGAGGTTGTACCTGTTCGCCAGGTCTATCGCCATTGTGAGATACTTCTCTATGCTGCCCTTCGATATCGTAAGCACTATCTTGCCGCTGCACCTGGTGCACTTCCCCACAAGGGGCACCCTCCTGTACTTCGCGTTGCATGCAACGCACCTGAAGCTCTGCCTCGAGAAGGAGTGCATGTTGCCTATCAGGTCGGGTATGAAATGGCTGAGTATCAGCTTGCGCGCTGTGTCCTGCCTGTCCACGCTGTAGAGCATGTCCATGAGCCTGAACTGCGCCTCTATCTTCTCCTTCATGCTGTTGAGCTTTGTGTACATGCTCTTCTGCGGCGCGCCGGTTATGGAGTTGACTCCGCTGAGGTGCGTGAACCTGAGGTTGGTGTATTCGCCGCTTTTTGCTGTGAGCCTGCTTTTCACAGTCTCGACCGCAAGCTCTCCTGGCGCTGGATACTGGAATGTGCGATCGTAGAATTCGAGCCCGAACCCCTGCGTGACCTCCATCTCGTGCACCTCGTCGTCGACCTCTGCCGGCTCAACCCTTATCGTGAGTATCAGCGGCGCATCCATTGTGCCGCCTATCGTAACCGGGAGATAGCTTCGCGAGAAGTTTATGAGCGCGTCGAGCAGCAGCATGGTGGTGTCCTCGTCGCCGTCGCAGTTCCTCCT
Organism: Microcaldota archaeon; assembly: GCA_013330215.1. Taxonomy (GTDB): domain Archaea; phylum Micrarchaeota; class Micrarchaeia; order Micrarchaeales; family Micrarchaeaceae; genus UBA12276; species UBA12276 sp8261u. The sequence goes on from DUIS01000100.1 coordinate 10,902, forward strand.
CCTTGCCGATATTACATACGGGTGGGCGAAGCCGACGTGCGCGTCAGTGAAGCCCGCTATCCTGCAGAGAACGCCTGCAGATGTGTGCGGCGAGAGGGTTATGACATAGTGCCCTATGAGCTCGTCTATGCTCGATATGTTGTAGAATGGCTCCATGCCGTAGAACCCCACGAGCAGCTGGTCTATGAACCTTGCGACGTTGAGGAAGTGCTCAGCGCCATTCCTGTTGAGTATCACATCCTGGTGCCTCATCTCGAGGAGCTGTCCCTCATTCTCGAGAGGATTGCCCAGATAATCAGTATCGTAGCCGAGCCCCTTCAGCCTCTCCACACTCGCCATAGACTCCTTTGGGTAGAAATGGGTCATGGGCATGTCAGTGGCGTCGAACCTTGAGGTGCCGTCCTTGAATATGTGGACGTTGTTGTTTGCCCTCAGTATCCCCTTCTCGACTGGCTCGCAGACCTTGTCGCGGCTGAAAAGCCCCTTCACGCCCTTTATGTTCTTGTTGAGCGCCTGCCCTCCAAGGTTGCCCAGCGCGTCCTCTACTATCTGGTTTATGTTTATTATGCGCTGCTCCTTCGCGGTGACTGCGCCGCCGCAGTTCTTGCACTTGTCGAAGCTCGAGACCATGCCGCAGTTGCTGCACTTCTGCTCAAGCCTCGCGTGCGACTTGTGCTTGCTGCAATAGGGGAAGCACAATATCTCCTTCCCGACAGCGCATTTGTACCTCGCTATCTCTACGCTTATGCCAGCCCCACCGAACTTCCTCTTCTCGTTGTTGTACGCCTTGTAGAGGCTCCTCTCCCTTCCGCCCGCCTCCCCTACAGGGAATATCAGGTTGGGCGATGGCTTCATCAGCCTCTCCTTTGCCTTCTCGGGTCTGCCTATTCGGCCGCCGATCCTCGTGGAGCGCCTCATCACCTTGAATGGGGCCATTGAGTTTACCGCATCGAGCACGTTAGCGTTCTGGTCCAGCTCCTGGCCCTTTTTGACGTCGAGCGTCATGTCCGCATCCGCGAAGCCGAGCGTCGCAAGAAGGCTCTGCGCATCCTCGCCGCTTATGACTATCGAGGATTCGGTCTCCCTGTGTGGTATGCACAGCCGCTCCGCGACCTCTGTTATTGATATCTCGCTGCTGCTCTTAGGAAGCGTTATCGATTCCACATCGAACAATGATGCGCCGCCGCTCTGCATGCTTGATGTTGATATCGCACTGCGGAGCCCTGAGAGCTCGCTCATGCTTATGTCCGAGTAATCGTAGATGTAGATCGGG
>DUIS01000036.1 GCA_013330215.1 Microcaldota archaeon
CTATTCGCCGGACGCTACGACAACGCAGTTCTCCATAGGCAGCTATGCGCTGAGCATGGGCGCGATAAGCCTGATCGGGCTCACGATCGCGCTCGGCGCATCCGTGCTCATAATACTCGCAATGCGGAATAGGGCAAAGCCAAAAAGGAAAAAGGTGAATGGGTGATACTGCTAGCACTTCCGATGATGCATTTCGCGCTGAGCCTTGGCGCGATATACGCTGTAATACCGATAATAATCATAATAATACTCATACTCGCAGCAAGGGGCGCAGTGAGCGGGACAGACCTCTTCGCGATGTTCGGGATAAACACGCTCCTTGGCGCGCAGAGGGTCACAAACCCGAGTGGCTCCGGGAAGGGCATAGCAGGAAGGCCGTACAGGTCGAGCGGCAGGCCACAGGGCGCAGCGAAGGTAATAGGCGGTGCGATGGTGGGACACAAGACAGACAAGAAGGCAATGTTTGGAAAATGGCAGAAGGCGACAAAGATATACTACAATACCGAGACAGGCAAGCCTGTCAGCGGACTTGACGCCGCGGGCAAGATGCATCCTGTAAACGCGGAGGGCTACCTCCTCGATGCAAGGCTGCAGAGGATACCGATAATGGGTGAGGGCTATCAGAAGAAGGCCGAGAGAGGGATAGACTTCCTCGGCTTCGGCACAACCGCGGGGCTTCTCAGGCAGAAGAATATACTCACTGAGGACGAGACCATGGAGGACGTTGGTGAGAAGCTGAAGGGCAAGCAGGGCGACTCGATGGCCGGAGTGCTGAGCGCGCAGCTCGCGCAGGATGCCTCAGACGCGAACTACAAGCTCGAGAAGCTCATCCCGGACAAGCTTGACGAAGCCGTGAAATACTTCAGCCAGGCTGCAGGGCAGCCAGTAGGCGCTGAGCTCAGCATAATGTCCGCAAAGGAGAAGAGGGAGCTCATAATGAGGTCAACCACAACCAAGAAGCTCAACGAATACTTCAAGAACAACGTAAAGATGTCCGAGGAACTGGCCGGCACGCCGACGCCGCTGGCAGCACCGTACAAGCCCAGCATACAAATGTCCATCTCGCAGATAGCGGGTTTCTACAAGGAGTGGGGCCCGGCAAGGCGCCAGAGGGGCACGCTCTCCCTCGAGGTCCAGAACAGGGCTGCGATACTCAAGAACGCAGACATATCCAACGACCAGCTGGAGGGGATGCGCGAGTACTACGGTCTGCCCAAGGCAGCCGACAGGTCTAAGCTCGAGGACATGCTTGCGCGAAGGCTATCCGACACGCAGATTGTTAACTACCTCACGGCGCATCCGGTCAGACCAAGGACTACGTCGTAAAAAGCGGGGCGAAAGCTAAGGGCGCTGTGCTGCGCGATGCAGCGAACTCTCTATGGATTCCCTTTCCTCCTTGGTGAGTACCTTCTCCCTTGCAATCACCTGGTTCTTCATCACATAATTTAGCAGTTCGATGCGTTCGGCGTTCGCCGTGGAAGTGGAGCTTATTATCGAGGTGACGTCCGCAGCCTTTATCTGCATCGAGACATCGCGCATCCATTCGTCCATCATCTCGCTGTAGCGCATCAGCATTGACATCTTCTCTACGCAGAGGAGGAATTTTCTCAGCCTCTCTGCCTGCTGCGCCTTCTGCGGGGTGAGCCCGGCATCTGATGCCCCGTCAAGATACTCCCTGTACGAATGCATTATCCTGTCCTTCTCGGAAACGAGCTTGTTCACCAGGAACATGTACATCTCGGTGTCGCTGGGCTTGTCCGGAACACTGATGAGTGAGCCGTTGACCTCGATCAGCTTCTGGTCAAGCGCATCCTTAACTGTGTCCATCGCCTGCGTTATCAGCTCGGTCTTTATCTTGTTGAGGATGTCGTTGCACGTGATCCACGCCTGCGTGCCTTTTTTGTCGTCGCGCATAATATCAGTTCAAAAGTAAAAAAAAGAAAATAGAATGCCAAACAGCAATATGCTTTCCCATCCTGAGACAGTACACACATATCGTAGGCAGGCTTAGCTTCCAAGTTCGGAAAGGGTTTGGGCGTTTCCCTGCCCCTGTTACCGTTTGACAGTAATATTATGTTGGGAAATGTTTAAATAATAGGTGCATGGCCGCCGCAAAACATAAATATGTGCCAGGCGACTATCATCTAGTGATATTTTGCCGTTTACGGAAAAAAGGACTAATCGGACCGCAAGCCTGCTGCGAAAAGCGGGCATTGCCGCAGCTGCAGCCTGTCTGGCGTTTTCTACCGCATCCGCGGCCGAACGCCTCAGGGAGGTGCCTACCGCGATACTTTCTCAGACTGACGGAAGCGTAAAGGTGATAATGCATGAGGAACTTGCAGACGGCAGCGCGCTGCATGTCGAAAACTGCTACAGGGATGGCTCGGGATGGGACCTGGCAAAGCTAAGGCGTATGCAGAAAGCGTATTACAGCGCGGCAAAGCTTTATCAGTCTCCAAACAGCATAAACGGAATACCATGCCAAATCCTGGACCTGCTGCCAATAATAACAGGGGTCGCAAAAAATTACGGACTGGATTACGAACTCATAGTTTCTATAATAAAGACGGAGTCTTTCGGATACAGATATGCAATCGGGCCAACGGGCGAGCTTGGACTGATGCAGATAAACGTTAACGACCCTAGCATAAAACTGACAAGGCATCAGTACGAAAACATCTTTGATCCTGAGGTCAACATCAGCCTGGGCGCATTGATATTGAAGAGGGACCTCGGCGAATTCAGAGACAATATCGTAAAAGCGGTAGAGGCGTACAACTCTGGGCCAGGTTTCGTGATCTCAGGCAGAGTACCGAGAAGCACAAGAAAATACTACCTGACCACAGTAAACGAATGCCTGCGCGATATGAAGAAACTCTCCGCTCAAGAACCGCAATAAAGAGTCAACTCTTCACCTTCCTTCCCCTTTTGCATACCGTGCACATCTTCGCACTGCTGTCGTAATCGTCGTCGCATACGAACCTTCCGCACAATTTGCATGTGTGCTTCCCTATCTTGCCACAAATTCTGCACAATCCAGCTTTCTCCGCCATACAACCACAATATCATTTACTGTCAAAGTCTATATGCTCTCCTAGAAGCTCCCTTGCCCTTTCCATGGAGAGCGGCCTCAACCCCTTCCTCTTCGCATAATTGCACTGGTACTCTATGTACCTGTCGTTTATCCTGGTGCTCGGGTCTATCTGCTTGCACCTCTCTATGTACTCTATTATCCTCTTGCTCGCCTGCTCCACGTCAAGCCCCTTTGTGTTAACTAGGTACGGTGCGAGTATGAGGTTGACCGTCCTGTGCCTCACGTCGGCTATCGGCGTCTCAAGCAGCTTCTCGATCCAGCCCTCCCTCCCGCCGCCCTTCCTGTGCTCCTCCCTTGCTATGCTCTTGAACTTAAGGCCCTTTGAGAAATCGATCACCTGCTTGGGCAGCTCAGTGCTCTTGATAGGAAGCCCCTTCATTATCTCCTTCAGCATCGCCTGCTCCATCACCCTGGCCATCCTCCCCTTGTTGAGGCGGATAACGCCTGAGCTCAGCCTCTGGTTCACGAGCTCGAAGCCTGGCAGCCTGGGCGTATTGTTCACGTAGTCTGCAAAGCCGATCGTGAATTCATCGGAAGCGTTTGCTCCTTTCAGGTCGAAGGCGCAGTTTATGCCAAGGCCAAGCTCCGCCGCTATCCTCAGCATCTCCTCCTTCTCAGACGCAAGCATGGCATCTACGGACCTTCCCGCCTCTGCCATCGCATATTCCATTATGAGATCCTTACGCTTCACCGCGCTGAGCAGCATCCTGGAATAGAGATAGGCCATCAGGTAGTCGAGCTTGACGGAGCCTATGCTTATCTTGCTGTACTTGAGCCTGCCGCTTAGGGCATTCTCGAGATTCCTGCCGCCGCTCTCAAGGTATCTAGTGCTTATCTCGTTCCTCTGCCTCCCGACAAGCTCCCTAGCCTCCTGCGAGAAGGGATACTTGTATGCAAAGTCGAGAAGATCATCATCCATGGTAAAATATGGGACTTTATTAATAAGAAGTTTTAGGTAGCAGCTACTCACATATTTATAATTTCCCATCTATAATATTACCATTAAGGGGCTTTCGCCCCTTAATTGGCGTCTCTGACAGGATTTGAATCCGTATCTGCCCCTTCGTAGGAGGGGCGCTTTTTCCGAGTTAAGCTACAGAGACCGTAATCGGATAATTTATACAGATACTAAAATATATACTTTACTACACTTACATATATTATGATAAAATCCTAAAGTATGGGGAATATAATGATTGTCATAGACCTCGAGATGTCAGGAATAGACCCGGAAAGGCATTCAATCCTCAGCATAGGCGCTGTCGACTTCTCCAATCCTGGCAACCAGTTCTACATGGAATGCAGGCTTCGCGCGAACGCGGGCTACATGCGGGAGGCGCTGGCAGTGAACGGATTCAAGCTTAGGCACATAAAGGACAAGTCAAAGCCGAGCCTGAAGAGCATGCTGCTCGAATTCATAAAATGGTCTGAAGCCATAGACGAGAAAACGATCGGAGGGCACAACGTCCAGTTCGACATAATGTTTCTCAAACACTCATTCAAGCTGTACCACATAAAGTACAGCGTTGGCAGCAGGTGCGTGGACACGCATGCGCTCACCTATGCACACTGCGCAAGGCGCGGCTTTCCTATACCGCTCAAGTACGGCAGGAGCAACATAACATCCGAATTCGTTGCAAGGTACTGCGGCCTTCCAGAGGAGCCGAGCCCCCACAACGGCCTCAACGGCGCGCAGATAGAGGCGGAGGAGCTCAGCAGGCTGATGCACGGCAAGGGGCTGCTCCCCGAGTACAAGAAATTCAAGGTTCCCGAATACTTGAAAAAATGAAATCCGGGCGCTGCTTTATAAAGCTTTATTACATCATTCTTAATGTGATATGAATGTCGATGTCCAAATCCTTAGACAGGCCTTTTGTAGCGGTTAACGGCGGGAAGACAGTCGAGCAGATCAAGGGCATAGCATTCTCATTCGCCTCCGAATTCAGGAGCTTGATCCATACGCCTGTGCTCGGATTCCTCGTATCATTCAGTACATTAAATGGAAGCAATACCTTTAACGATTCCAGGTACCCCAAACTCAAAGATCTCCCGACACTGCTGAGAAATGTCAATGGGGACGCTCATGCGGTAATAAGCTATAAAACGGATTTTGCGCATTTTTATAGAGACGTAGAAAGTATCCTTTCCTACGAGGACATATACAAAAACGGACTGTGCAACGGAATAGATCTGAACATAGCATGGCCGTCGCTAGACGAGATCTTGAGAGTAAGAGAGCGCTTCAGCGACTTGAAAATAATAATGAGGGTCTCAACAGAAGCGAATGGCAGACAGCTGGATGTGAAAGAGGTGGCAGACCGCGCGGAAGCCTACCTCCCGGTTGTCAACTATATACTTATAGATAAACCTGAGGGACACAAGCCAGACCATTCTATTGAGCTGTACGGCGAAATGGATGGCAGGGGCGTCAGGTGCATCGGTTTCTGTGGTGCAATAGGATCAGACAGCGCAGCGCATCTGGTGAGAAGTCTGAGGGGCAATCCGAAAAACCACGGCTTCAGCATAGTGGTGCAGGACGCGGTCAGGTCCAGGGAGAACACACCAGGCAACTCCATCTCAGAATCAACGCTGGACATGGGAAAGGTAAACAGTTTTCTTAGATCGACCACCTCTGCGCTTTACGAATCGCAGGTCTTGTGGCTGATCCATCAACCAGCCTGAAATTCCAGGCATTGCCTTTGCAGTGCCCCGGATGCCGTCGCTTCTGTCCAATCGCCTCCAGCCGTTTGTTCCCTGGGTATATACGGCAAATCCGCAAGCTTTAAATATGCAAATATGTCTAATAATAACGGTTATTTTTCTTGTTTGTTGTTCTTATTGTTCTATTTGAACGCTGAACATCTAGTGTGAAAATTCCTTTTTGGGATTGGATGTAGTCTTGAGACGTGTATAGAGAAAATCGCAACACAATTGCAAAGTAGGCAATAGCAAATACTCCAAATAACTCCAGTCGATGCTGCTGGAGGACACTGCTATCAGATTTCGACAGCCATGCAAGTCTGCTCAACGGCTTCGTTGGGCGGCGTACGGCTCAGTAACACGTGGTCAATCTACCGTAAAGAGGCGAATAACCTCGGGAAAAATATAGCGGCGATTAAACTCTTTAATACCTTAATATCCATAAACTAAAGGTGGTTTAAATGGACACCAGATATCTAGCAGGATTTTTTGATGGTGAAGGCTCCTTCATAGCCAGAATTAAGCCAGATGCCCGATACAGACTAAGTTCACAGATAGAACTTAGTATAAGCATAACACAGAAAGACAGGGAAGTACTGGAATTAATAAAAAATTTCTACGATATGGGGCATGTCTACCTAGATAATAAAAGACATATCTACGAATTAAGAATCGGGAAATTTAGAGATATACAACGATTTCTATTCCTGATAAAAGATTACATAATAGTAAAAAGGAGAGATATGGATCTATTCTTAAAATGTTTAGATATGGTGTCAAATAAAAAACATCTGCAGAATGACGGATTTAATGAGATTAAGGAGGTAATATCGCTTCTACATTCTCGAAACGGAGGCTAATGCGCCATAGGCTAGGACATCTGGAAGGAGTCCCAGCCAAAAAGGTTGCAAATTGCAGCATTACCGCTTTACGATGAGACTGCGGCGGATCAGGCAGTTGGCGGGGTAACGGCCCACCAAACCGATAACCTGTAGGGGATGTGAGAGCATGAGCCCCGAGAAGGGCACTGAGACAAGGGCCCTAGCGCTACGGCGTGCAGCAGGCGCGCAAACTCCACAATGCGCGAAAGCGTGATGGGGGGAATCTGAGCGATCCACTTCGGTGGATCTTTTGCCAAGTTTAGTCAGCTTGGCGAATAAGTGCTGGGCAAGACCGGTGGCAGCCGCCACGGTAATACCGGCAGCACAAGTGGTGTCCACGATTATTGGGCTTAAAGCGCTCGTAGCTGGCCGATACCGTCTCGTGTGAAATATTGATGCTCAACATCAATGCGTGCACGAGATACCTATTGGCTAGGGAGCGGGTGAGGTCAGGAGTACTTACGGGGGAGGGGTAAAATCCTATAATCCTGTAAGGACTAACGGTGGCGAAGGCGCCTGACTAGAACGCATCCGACAGTGAGGGGCGAAGGCTAGGAGAACGAATCGGATTAGATACCCGAGTAGCCCTAGCAGTAAATCATGCAGACTCTGATGTTGCAGATATCTAGAATATCTGCAGTACCGTAGCGTAAGTGTTAAGTCTGCCGCCTGGGGAGTACGGTCGCAAGATTGAAACTTAAAGCAATTGGCGGGGGAGCACCACAAGGGGTGGATGCTGCGGTTTAATTGAATTCAACGTCGGAAATATTACCAGGAGCGACGGCAGGATGAAGGTCAGACTAAAGATCTTACCCGACGAGCCGAGAGGTAGTGCATGGCGATCGTCAGCTCGTGGTGTGAACTGTCCGGTTAAGTCCGGTAACGAGCGAGACCTTCGCTAACAGTTGCCACCTGCTTAGAGATAAGTGGGGCACTCTGTTAGGACCGCCTCTGTTTAAAGAGGAGGAAGGAGAGGGCAACGGTACGTCAGTATGCTCTGAATCTCCTGGGCAACACGCGGCATACAAAGGTTGGCACAATGAGACGCAACACCGAAAGGTGAAGCAAATCCCCTAAAACCAACCCGAGTTCGGATTGAGGGTTGAAACTCACCCTCATGAAGCTGGAATCCCTAGTAATCGCTTGTCACTATCGAGCGGTGAATATGTCCCAGCTCCTTGCACACACCGCCTGCCAAGTCACCCAAGTGGGGTCCTAGTGAGGCAGTGCCATTAGGCATTTTCGAGTTAGGGTTCCGTGAGGAGGGCTAAGGCATAACAAGGTATCCGTAGGGGAACCTGCGGATAGATCACCTCGACAAATATCAGTGTGCACAGGTTGCGCTTTTCTTGCATTGAATCTCAAGACTACAGCTTTTTATTTTATCATAAGCGAGCGCGAGCCATGCTAAGAACAGCTTAATAACTTAATTCCGAAGTGTATCCGTAATGCGTGATGTAAGATGGCAAGGAAACTGGGCATGAGCCCTGACACGAGCTACATGCTCGGGGTATGCAACTGCAATAGCAGCGCCTCCTCGATAAGCTTAGCTACTGCAAGCAACGAGCTTGTGGAAAGGTTCGTACGCATAGCGGTATCGCTTGGCACAAGGCCTAGCGCCATACGGATAAAGAAAGAAGAGAGCGTGACGGAGGTAACGATTAGCAATTCAAAGCTGAAGAAGATGCTCGATGCCGCATTGGAGAAGAGGGAGCGCATATTCAGGTACAGGAACGAGTATTCCGCGAGCTATTTCGCCGCGCTGTTCGATTGCAATGGCGGCGCGGACGGCAGGGGCGTATTCATACGCATGAAGCCCTATGACTCGATAATCATAGAGAGGATCGGTTTCCACACCACCGGTTCAGGCAAGTGCTACATAAGGAAAGGGCTGGACTTCGTGAAGTTCATAGCCCCCTTCAGCATAAGGGCAAAGGGCATTCATTTTCCTGCAGACAAGCGTGGCCGTAGCTGACAGCCCTACCTGCCTATCAGCGAGAAGAGAAGGTCGTTGTTGTCATCAGCCGCTGCGCCTATCCGTTTCCTCTCATGGCACTTCTCGCATACGTACACTATAACAAATCCGCGCCTGGTGTACTCGGTGCTTACAGGCCTCATCAATCCCTTGCATTCCGATTTCCTGTCGCCCGGATTTACATCCACATGCCTGCCCCAGAGACAATTCGGGCAATGGTCTGTATAGCCTGTTCCGGTTACCTTTGTCTTGCACACCTTACATGTGAAATTCTCCACCTTCCTGGAGAACCTCCTCGATTTGCCGTATTTCCCGTAGTCCATCATATACAATTCAGCAAAAGATATATTAAATCCCGAATAGATAATCCTTAATCGGGTGTCTATTCTATCACTTGTGATTCTATAGGGAAGGGAAAGCTGACGATAACGGACAACACACGCGGAAGAAGGCAGGCGGAGGTAGACCCGAGGCACCTCCGCCACAATGCAAGGCTCGCGGAGCTGCTGAGCAAAAGCAGGCAGATATATTGTGCCTCAAGGGACAGCAATATCGACGGAATGGGCACGCCCGCGCTGCTTATAAGGAACTACTGTATGCCCCCAAGGAACATATTCTTCATGCAGCAGAAGGATTTCGGGCTGCTACTCAACCACATAAAAAAATTGAATCCAAAAGAATCGACATTCATAATAGGCGACCTGAGCCTGAACGATGACCAGATATCATACGTAAAGGAGATGATATCAAGGCTGAAGAGGAATGGAAATACAGTGATCTGGCTGGACCACCATCCCTGGAGCGAAAAGGGCATAAAGGCGATAAGGGAAGTGGACTTCGGTGTATCAGGGGAGAACGAATTGTACAGCGCGGCGCAGCTCGCATATATGCTGTTCTGCAAAAGGGACAGGGAGAACAAACTGCTCTCGGACATGATACACGTAAGCGATTTCGCGCTCAAGTCAAGGAGGTTCGGGAGGACAAACGAGAAACTGACAGGGGCGATAATGTCCTTCAGGTGGAAGGGCAGCAGCATGCAGTCCAACCTGCAGAGGCTTGCATCGATAATCGCAAGGCTGGATTTCAGCAACCCCTTTGTGGAGCGGGCATACAGGAGCTACCTGAAGGCGTCTAAGGGTGGGATAGCAAGGCTGAAGGCCAACACCTACATAGCCGCTACATCGCCATACAGGATTGCCGTAGGGTTCAGCAAAAGACTCCACACAAACCAGGCATGCGGCATAATCGCGAAAAGATGCAGGAGCGACATAGAGGTATACGTAGACATCGAGACGGGAAAAAGCGGGGCGCGGAGCAGGAAGGGGGTTGATTGCTCGCTGATTGCTTCGGCGCTGAACGGCGGGGGGCATCCCCAGGCCTCTGGTTTTGTACTGGACCCGAAAAGATTCGGCAATTTCGACGGCAACGGAAGGAAGAGGTTCGTAGAAAGAATCAAAAACCTGTCCAAAGAGGCGTATAGGCAATAGCCCCAAAATAGTGCAGCAAAAGCTATTTATATTAGGAAATCCACTATTATATGTGTGGTATTGTGGTTGAACAATCTTGTATTCAAAAGCAGAAAGATTCAAGTTTTACACATCTTAGGGACCTCGTCAGGCACGGCTCCGAAAGCCTGAAGAGCGGCCTAAACGCC
>DUIS01000067.1:0-2697 GCA_013330215.1 Microcaldota archaeon
CTTACCAAGTACCTCGCGCTGATGGCGAAGATAACAGTGGGCGCAGACACGAAGGTGCTTGAGGAGAAGCTCAAGGAATCGAAGCTCATATGAGGACATGATCATGGAGAAACCAAAATGGTATGTTTATCTTGACGGAAGGTTCATAGGCAACGTAAAGTCGGGAAGGAAGTTCGCAGAGGAGGTCCGCAAGAACAGGAGGCTCGGCATAATCTCAGGCGAGGTGAACGTAGCATGCATAAAGCGCATAAACGAGGTTCACATAAACGCCGACAGGGGAAGGGCACGCAAGCCGTACATAGTTGTGGAGAACGGCGCGAGCAGGCTAACGCCAGAGCTGGTCGAAAGGATCAAGAGCAAGGAGATAGACTTCAACTACCTCGTAAGGAGGGGCATCATAGAGTACCTTGACGCCGAGGAGGAGGAGAACACGGTTGTGGCGCTCTCCGACAAGGAGATAGACGCGCACACAACGCATCTCGAGATAGACAAGGCGTCCATGCTCGGGCTCACCATGAACCTGATAGTCTTCCCGGAGTACAACTCAATAGGAAGGCATCCGATATCCTCAAACTTCGCGAAGCAGAGCCAGGGGCTCTACGCGATAAACTTCAACAGGCGCTACGACCCAAGGGCATTCCTGCTCTATTACCCGCAGGAGCCCATAGTGAACAGCCTCGCATACCGCACGCTTAAGATGAACAGGCACCCGCACGGGCAGAACCTTGTGGTTGCGCTAGCAACATATTACGGATACAACATGAAGGACGCGGTTGTGCTAAACAAGGGCGCCGTTGACAGGGGGCTTGCCAGAAGCGTGGCGTACAAGACATACTCAGACGAGGAGAGGAGGTATCCCGGAAGCCAGCAGGACTACTTCAAGGTGCCGCCAGCCACAACAGAGGGCTTCCTCGGCGAGCATGCATATTCAAAACTTAGCGATGACGGCATAATAGAGAGCGAGACCTCGATCAAGGAGGGCGAGGCGCTGATAGGAAAGGTTTCGCCGCCAAGATTCCTCGAGGAGCAGACAAGCTTCGGAGTAGGCGAGGAGAAGAGGCGCGACAACTCCGTAACGCTCAAGGCCGGAGAGGAAGGCACGATAGACAGCGTCATGATGTGCGAGACGACAAGCGCTACAAGGATAGCGAAGGTCCGCATAAGGAGCAACAAGATACCTGAGATAGGCGACAAGTTCGCGAGCAGGCACGGGCAGAAGGGTGTCGTTGCGCTGATAGTCGACCAGAACGACATGCCGTTCACGAAGGAGGGCATAGTTCCGGATCTTCTGCTAAACCCGCACGGGCTTCCCTCAAGAATGACATTCGGGCACATGCTCGAGATGCTTGGCGGGAAATGCGGAGCGCTGAAGGGGAAACACTACGACGGCACGCCGTTCGCGACGGAGGGCAAGGCGCTCGTAGACGAATACGGAAGCATACTTGAGGAGCACGGGTTCGAGAAGTTCGGAGACGAGGTGCTCTATGACGGTCGCACAGGAAAGAGGTTCACAGCAAGGATATTCACCGGAGTCGTATACTACAACAGATTGATGCACATGGTAAGCCTGAAGCTCCAGGTAAGAAGCAGGGGCCCGGTACAGATACTCACGCACCAGCCGACAGAGGGCAAGCCGAGAATGGGAGGCCTCAAGTTCGGAGAAATGGAAAGGGACGCGCTGGTCGCGCACGGCGCAAGCCTGCTGCTCAAGGAGCGAATGCTGGACCAGAGCGACAAGGCGGAGATCTGGATATGCAAGCACTGCGGGGACGTAGGCTACTACGACTACATAAAGAACATGCCGGTATGCCCCAACGACGGCAGCAACGACCTTGAGATGGTCGAGATAAGCTACGCGTTCAAGCTCCTGTTCGACGAGATAAAGTCACTTCACATACTCCCAAGGGTCAGGTTCAAGGAGGAATAAGCATGCAAGCCGAGGTAATAAGCTACATAAGGTTCACAACGATATCACCGCAGATGATAAAGAAGATGAGCGTAGCCAGGCTCATAGTCCCAGACACGTACAACGATGAGGGATATCCGATAGATGGAGGGCTGGTGGACCAGAGGCTCGGCGTCATAGACCCGGGACTTCGCTGCAAGACATGCGGCGGAAGGGTGAAGACATGCCCCGGACACTTCGGCCATATAGAGCTGGTGCGCCCTGTTGTGCATCCGGAATTCGCGAAGACAATATACTCATTGCTCCAGTCAACATGCTACAACTGCCATCGCGTACTTCTCACCGATCAGCAATCAGAGGACGTGAAGAACGCAATAAAGAGCATAGTGGTAGAGGAGGACAGCGACACGGCTGCGGTGCTGACCAACATGGAAGAGGAAGACAACAGGACGCTCCTCATGAAGAAGCTCAAGTCTGTGAAGAAGTGCCCCTACTGCAGCACTCCGCAGAGGAAGCTCAAGCTTGAGAGGCCGACATTCTTCTACATAGACACGAACAAGCTCAAGCCAGACGAGATACGCGACTGGCTCACCAAGATAAGCGATGAGGATCTCAACATGCTGGGGATAGACCCGGCAGCGACAAGGCCTGAATGGTTCATAATAACAACGCTTCTAGTGCCTCCTGTGAACGTGAGGCCATCGATAACCCTGGAGAGCGGTGACAGGAGCGAGGATGACCTCACCCACAAGCTCGTAGACATAATGAGGATAAACCAGCGCCTAGAGCAG
>DUIS01000067.1:2735-4407 GCA_013330215.1 Microcaldota archaeon
GCGCCTAGAGCAGGACATAGACGCGGGAGCGCCTCAGATAATAATAGACGACCTCTGGGAGCTTCTCCAGTACCAAGTGACAACATACTTCAACAACGAGACGCCAGGCATACCAGTAGCAAGGCACAGGTCAACAAGGCCGCTCAAGACGCTCGCGCAGAGGCTAAAGGGCAAGGAGGGCAGGCTGAGATACAACCTCAGCGGCAAGCGTGTCAACTTCTCAGCAAGGACCGTGGTGTCGCCAGACGCCAGCCTCACAATCAACCAGGTCGGAATCCCGAGGAGGATCGCCGAGAATCTTACCATACCGATATATGTGACGCAGTGGAACATCGAGCTCGCGAAGAAATTCGTGGAGAACACCGAATACCCGACCGTGCTCAACGTGATAACAAAGGAGGGCATAAGGAAGAGGGTCACGGAGATAAGCAGGGAGGAAATACTCAAGTCAATACAGCCTGGCTACATAATAGAGAGGCAGCTGATAGACGGCGACATAGGGCTCCTCAACAGGCAGCCCACGCTGCACAGGCTATCAATAATGGCGCACAAGGTCAAGATACTGCCAGGGCGCACGATGCGCATACACGTATCGGCGACATACCCCTACAATGCCGACTTCGACGGAGACGAGATGAACTTCCACCTCCCGCAGTCGTTGGAGGCACAGGCAGAGTCAAGATACCTCATGCAGCCGAAGGATCTCATACTGTCGCCGAGGGACGGCAAGCCTGTCATGTTCATAGAGGAGGACGAGATAATAGGCATGTACCTGCTCACAAAGGACGGCGCAGTATTCTCAAAAGAGGATGCGTGCGCGCTGCTCGCGACTTGCGGAGTAAGTGAGCTCCCGAAGGCGGAGAAGAAGAACGTGTACGGCGGAAAGGAGATATTCTCGATGCTGCTTCCTGAGGGGCTGGACTTCCATGCGAAGGTTGGCAACCAGGAGATAACGATAAAGAAGGGGGTGCTCACGGAGGGCACGATAACCGAGAAGTTCGTAGGGGAAAGCGGCGGGCTGCTCATACTAAAGATATTCGAGGACTACGGCGCTGACACCACCACAGAATTCCTGCACAGGATGGCAAAGCTCGCCGTGAAGGTCACGGCAATGTCAGGCATAACCATAAGCGTGAAGGACTATTACAACTCCGACGTGCTCAACAAGGACCTCGCTAAGATAATAAGCGATGTCGAGAGCAAGGCAACAGATCTCGTGAAGAGCTACAAGGAGAAGAAGCTTGACTCTCTTCCGGGATACACGCGCAAGGAGACGCTCGAGATGGAGATAATGGCAGAGCTCGAGGGCGCAAGGACGATGGCGGCGCAGGCGCTCAACAAGAACGTAGGCCCTGAGAACCACACCCAGCTCATGGCAATGGTAAAGGCAAGGGGAAACATACTCAACTTCGTACAGATAAGCATGCTGCTGGGGCAGCAGGCAGTGCGCGGCAAGAGGCCCTCAAGGGGCTACAACGGCCGCGTGCTCCCGTACTTCAGGAGGAACGAGAAGAACCCGAGCGCGAAGGGGTTCGTCAAGTCGTCCTTCTTCTCTGGGCTGAAGCCGATAGAGTTCTTCATGCATGCTATGGGATCCAGAGACTCGGCAATGTCGAAGTCGCTGGTCATAGCGCAGAGCGGATATCTGCAGAGAAGGCTGGTGAATGCAATG
>DUIS01000067.1:4476-14664 GCA_013330215.1 Microcaldota archaeon
AATGCAATGCAGGACTTCTATGTGAACGACAACCTGAGCGTGAAGGACGCGAGCGGCTCGCTCATACAGACAATATACGGAGGTGACGGGATAGACCCGACAAAGGAGAGGCTTGAGAGCGAATAATTCATGGATGTGGGATTATATGTCAAAAAAGGAAGGCAAGGATGAAAAGAGCAGGAACGTGGTCTCCGGAGAGGCGGCTGGAACGCTCGCCGCGCAGTCCATAGGAGAGCCGAGCACGCAGATGATGCTCAGGACATTCCACGCAGCAGGAATAACATCCGTCATAGCCACAAGGGGACTTCCAAGGATAATAGAGCTCATAGACGCGAGGAAGCGGCCAAAGTTCCCAACGATGGTAATAACGCTCGAGAAGGGCATAGCGAAGAACTACGAGAAGGTCAGGGAGATATGGAGGAAGCTCGAGGCTGTGCGCGTAAGGGACATAATAAAGGATTTCGACGAGAACTTCAGGGCGGGCACGCTTACGCTGCACCCCGATCCGGAGAAGCTCGCATTCTACGAGACCACTGCGCGAACGGTTGCAAGCAGGCTCTCTAAGAGGGATGACATAGACGCTGAACAGGAGGGCGATTCGATAAAGATAAAAGTGAAGAAGAAGGAGGGGATAAAGGCGACAAGGACCACATTCGTCAAGGTCCTCAACTCCACCATAATGGGAATGCCTGGGATAAACAAGGCGCTCATACAGCAGAATGACGACGGCACATTCTCAATAACGACAGGAGGCAGCAACATAGAGGAGATGATGAAGATAGACGGCGTTGAGAAGTGGAACATATACTCAAACGACCAGTTCGAAGTTGCAAGGGTCTACGGCATAGAGGCTGCGAGGAACCTTCTGGCCAACGAGCTTCTTGCCACGATAAAGGACGAGGGCATAACGGTTAGTTTCAGGCACATAGGGCTTCTTGCGGATGCGATGACATACACCGGCGAGATAAGGAGCGCTGGCAGGCACGGGATAGCTGGAGACAAGGATTCGGTGCTAGCAAGGGCAGCATACGAGGAAACAGTGAAGCATTTCGTCAATGCGGGAGTGTTCGGCGAGAAGGATCAATTGAACGGAGTAGCAGAAAACATACTGATAGGAAAGCAGATAGGCCTTGGGACCGGAAGGATAAGACTCGCAGTAAGGAAGGACGACCTCAAGAAGCTGAAGTGAAGATTTACTTCACTCCGCTCTTCTTTTCGTATGATGCCACTTTTTTCTGGTCCTTTACTTGTTCGCTTGTGAACCCAAGAGCGTCGTCTACCCGCAGAATCGCTGAATAGACTCTCGCGGAAACCGCTGCTTGCGCCTTAGTTTTAGGGCCTGATTCGACACTGGTTAAAAGGATGTTGCGGCCGCTTATGAGAAGCCACACCGCATGAGGTTTTTCTTTAGAACGTATAAGCCCGTCTATTTCAGAGGCAACAACTGAGGTATTTGGCTGCGCTATGCCGTCAACACCCTTGAGCATTACTTCGGCCTCCCTTAACAGCCTTACCTTATCATCTGTTAATCTTACTTCCCTGATAAGGCCGTCTTTAAAGATAAGGGCATCCGTGCTGCTCGACGGGGAGAAGTTATCGACCTTTGGCGCAGTCACGCATCCGGAACTCGCCATAAGGCATGTTGCAGCAACTGCTGTCAGTATTGTGTTTGTTCTTGTTTTCATCTCATCACGCTAATTATTGGGAATGTAAGGTATTTATAAGTGATTGTAAGCGGATTGGGGTGAAAAATGGCTTGCGATAAATCTCGATAGAAGAACATATAAAAGAGTATCTACCCTATCTATTATCATTTTATTGGGGATGCAAATGCCAAATGAAAGACCGTTCGACCTGCTGAACAATTCCATAGGTCAGCTGGTGCTGATAAGACTGAAGGGAAACATGAGCATAAGGGGAAGGATAGTATCCTTCGACGCACACATGAATGTGAAGATCGAGAATGCGGAAGAGCTTGAGGATGGCGAGCTCAAGACAAAGCTCGGCACCATACTCCTGAGAGGGGGGAACATAATCTTTGTGGCAGTGGTATGATAAAGGGGCTCCTAGCGTAACGGTAGCGCGCCTGCATGGCATGCAGGAGGTTGCGGGTTCAAAATAAGCTTTTGATTTGTCAAAGGGTTATGGAAATCCCGCGGAGTCCATGATTTTCATACGAAAGAGCATAGGCTAACATGGGTATGGATACGACGATTATCAAACCTGAAAAGCACCTTTTTATATTAAGGATTGCATCAATTATTGTGATATTATGATTGCAACTGCGGATATACCGTACGCGGATGAGGTCGAGGAGAGAGAGACTCTGGAGAGATTCAGGTCGATGGATGATCTGACAGCGGAGGATGAATTGCATAGGCTTCTAAGAACCAACGAGATAGACAGACTATTCGACCTTGTATACCAGAATAGGCATGCTGCACGCCACGTCCTGCAGAATGAGAGATTGGCATCAGTAAGTGGCAAGGGCTGGAATCTTGGGCTGCACGCGGTTCATTTTCATGAAGAGTTACAACTTTACATTATAGCGAATAGAAACAGATACTCTGCAGTGGCAAGACTCAGGGTAGACCCTTCTGAATCTAAATGGGGCTATTCGATTGTCAAACAGGCAGTAGTAAATTTGAGAAAAGGACTTTGAGGGCTTGACCCGCAATTATCATTGCTAATCCTTTCGATTTTTCATTAGACCTTAGCCTAATTTATAGATTTCCAGACATAAGTATCTACTAATTAGTGGATATCTATGATCAGGCAACCTATAATTGCAGTGATGGGCCACGTAGACCATGGCAAAACGACGCTACTTGACAAAATAAGGAATACGGCCGTCGCAGCTAAGGAGGCCGGCGGCATAACGCAGCACATAGGCGCAAGCGAGGTCCCCATAGAGGCCATAGACAGCATTTGCGGCCCTTTACTAAGGGCGGCTAACATCAAGATAACAATACCAGGGCTTCTCTTCATAGACACGCCAGGCCACGAGGCATTCACGAACCTTAGGATAAGGGGCGGCAGCATCGCGGACATTGCGATACTGATAGTGGACATCACTAAGGGATTCGAGCCCCAGACGGTTGAGGCGCTCGAGATACTTAAGGAGTACAAGACGCCCTTCGTTGTCGCAGCGAACAAGATAGACCTTCTTACGGGATGGCACAACAGCGGGTCCAAGAGCCTAGTTGAGGCACTCAAGCAGCAGAACGACTACATGCAGGGAGAGCTCGACACCAAGGTATACGAGCTGATAGGCAAGCTCAGCGAATACGATTTCAACAGCGAGCTATACAGCAGGGTGAGGGACTTCCAGAAGGAGCTTGCGATAGTACCGCTCAGCGCCAAGACAGGGGAAGGGATTGCGGAACTGCTCATGGTTGTTACAGGGCTCGCGCAGAGATATCTTGAGTCCAAGCTGAAGATAGAGATAACGGGCCCGGGGCGCGGCAGCATACTGGAGAAGAACGAGATAAAGGGGCTGGGCATAACAATAGACGTGATACTCTACGACGGCACCCTCCACCTGAACGACTCGATAGCATTCGCAGTACCGGGAGGGGTAGGAACCGCAAGGATAAAGGCGCTGCTAAAGCCGAAATCATTCCACAAGGGGAGTGACTCCGCAA
Source organism: Microcaldota archaeon (assembly GCA_013330215.1). GTDB lineage: Archaea > Micrarchaeota > Micrarchaeia > Micrarchaeales > Micrarchaeaceae > UBA12276 > UBA12276 sp8261u. The sequence goes on from DUIS01000067.1 coordinate 8,121, forward strand.
GCAATTACAATTATGTCGACTTCGTGGGAGCCGCGAGCGGCGTGAAGATAAGCGGGAACGGGCTGGACGATGCGATACCAGGTTCGCCTGTAGTGCAGGTGACCAATGAGAACTACGCAAACGAGATAAAGTCGGAGATGGGTGACGTGTTCAGCACTGACAGGACAGGCGTAATACTGAAGGCTGACACGATAGGCAGCATAGACGCGATATCCAAGCTGCTAAAGGCGCTCAAATTCAACATAAGCAAGAAGGAGATAGGCAAGGTAACGAGGAGGGACATAATGGACGCGTTCACAATGAATGCCGACGACCCGAAGGGCGTGGCAATACTCGCATTCAACGTGGGCATAGAGGACGATGCGCTCGAGTATTCCGAGACAAGCGGGGTCAAGATAATAAGGAGCGACATAATATACAAGCTGATAGACGAGTACAGCGCGTTTGTGGAGCAGAGGCAGAAAAGCTCGACAGAGAAGATGGAGAGCAGGATAACATTCCCTGGCGCGGTCGAGATACTGCCGAACTCCTGCTTCAGGGCCTCGCACCCTGCGATATTCGGCATAAACGTGGTAGCGGGCAGGATAAAGCCGGGATACAGGATGATAACAAGCGCAGGAGTGATGCTTGGCAAGATAAAGGGCATACAGAATGAGAAGGAGCCCGCGGAGATAGCAAAGAAGGGAGACCGGATGGCGATATCCATAGAGGGCCCGACCTTCGGCAGGCAGATAAACGAGGGGGACATACTCTACACCTACATAGGCGAGGAGGACTACAAGCTCCTCACAAAGGAGTTTGCGCACCTAATAAATGACGAGGAGAAGGCGCTGCTGAAAAAGATACACGAGATAAAGCTAGAAAGGTAATTGGAGGCATGCATTAAGCCTTTTGGACTCCAATAATACTGGTGAAACAATGAAAGCGGATATTGGGATAATAGGCGGTTCCGGATTCTATTCGCTCCTGGAGAATGCGAAGGAGATAGATGCTGATACTGTTTACGGGAGGCCAAGCGGAAGGATATCCGTAGGTAGGATAGAGGGAAAGAGCGTTGCATTCCTGCCAAGGCACGGGAGCAGGCACTCGATACCTCCGCACAAGGTGCCATACAGGGCTAACATACAGGCGCTTTACGACCTTGGCGTGAGGAGGATAATAGCCACAAACGCTACAGGCTCGCTCAACCCGAAGTTCAAGGTCGGGCAGATAGTCGCCTTTGACCAGTTCGCGAATTTCACAAACGGGAGAGTGGACACATTCTTCGAGGACAGGGTTGCGCACGTCGGGATGGCCGAACCGTACTGCAGCGAGCTCAGGTCTATAGCCACAAAGGCCGCAAAGAGGAAATCGCTTGATTTTAGGGACAGGGGATCGGTATTGGTGATCAACGGCCCAAGATTCTCGACTAGAGCGGAGTCGCTCTTCTTCAGCAGGCAGGGATTCGACCTGATAAACATGACGCAGTATCCAGAGGCCGCGCTTGCGCGGGAGAGGTGCATGTGCTATCTTGCGCTCGGGATAGTGACGGATTATGACGTTGGGCTTGAGGGCAGGAAGGATATAAAGCCGGTGAGCCACAGCGAGGTGGTTGCGACATTCTCCAAGAACATAGGCAAGGTGAAGTGGCTTGTGGGCGAGATGGTGAAGGGCACACCAGAAGCAAGGAAATGCTCATGCCAGAATGCGCTTGATGGCGCGACAGTGAAGGTATAGGATGATATTGGTAATCCATTGATAGACGAGAAAACGAAGGAGCATGCGATCTTGAGGGAACTGCTTGAGGAGAACGAGAAGCCTGGAGTGGAGGTCGTGGAGAGAAGGCTCGGCGGCGCGAAGCTTTTCGGAGTTGCGCATGCGTATGCGACAAACAGCCGCATAATAATAATCAGGCGGTACGTGCTCGGATTGAGGAAGAGTCTCAAGATACTGAAGTACAAGGACATAGCTGACGTCAACATCGAGAGAGGCATCATGTTCTGCAAGGTCCACTTCGCACTGATTGGGGAACATCAGGAAAGTGAGGACAGCAGGAAGTGGCTGGTAGGCCTGAAATACCCGGAGGTTCTGGAGATGGTGAAGTTCGTAAACAGAATGGGGGCGAAGGCCACGGTGAAAGCTTAGCCGAAAGAAATTTAGAATACAGCGTTCCTAGTTAAGATGATGGACAAGCGGACTATTTTCTTGGCAGTGGGCATAGCAGACATACTGCTTTCATGCATTCTGTTCACGGGCCAGCAATATTTCTCAGTTGTGGCAATGCTCGGCATAATGGCATTGGCCGCATGCGGTATCGCGATACTTCTGTGCGCCTACGGGTATGGGCCGCATCACGAGCACAAAAACAGGTTTAGCCTGCGCTCGCTGCTTATAGCCCTGAGCGTTGCCTCGGCAGTGCTTATAGCTTATGAGTCCTTTTATGACATATCGCCAGGTCTCCCAAAGAATATCTGGATAGATTTGCTTACAGCAATAGCGGCATTTCTTGCCATTGCCATTGGGATCCTGGCCATGAATTGGATAAACTCGAAGGTAGGCACGAAGAGGTACAAGTCCTATGCGTTAATAATCATCCTCATAGCGGTTGTCTCGGTACCAGTATTCGCGCTGCAGACGTACAGGATCACTGCAACTAAGTGGCTTGGGTCAGATGAACTGCTCTTCAACTACTATGCATCATATCTGTTCATATACGGCACAAACCCCTATACTGCCACAATGATGCCCGTCCTAGCCGCACACAGCATCAATCCAACGCTAACCCTTAACGGGACATGCGAATGCAGCTACGATTATCCGGCAATGAGCTTCCTGCTACCTGCAGCCGCGGGGCTGGCTGGCGGCAATTTCATAAATTCCGTGGTTTTCGTGACGATAGTGTTAATGGTGGCCATAGCATTTCTCTTGTACAAAAAGCTAGGCGTTGCGTATGCGCTTCTCCCTATTGCAGTCTGGTTCGCCTTCTTCTTCTATATTGCGCAGGCACCGATAGATCAGTTGTTTGCAGTATCGTTGTTCCTGCTTGTTGCATACGTTTATAGGGCAAAACCACTGCTCTCCGGACTCTTTTCGGGGCTTGCGGCAAGCACACACCAGCTCGCGTGGTTCGCGATTCCATTTCTTTTCATACTAATACTCAAGGAATCGGGCAAGAAACCGATGCTAAGATCAATCGCTGTAGCGATAATCATATTCGCAGTAGTGAACGGATATTTCGTAATTGCATCGCCAAGTGCCGTAGGCAACATATTCTCGCTGCTCTTCACCAAGCTGCAGTTTATCGGGCCTTCATTAATGCAGTTTCTTGTCGTTTTCTATCCTACCGCATATTGGTATTCTTCTTTCGCGGTAGTACTCACACTCGTCTCAGGACTTGTCATGTTCTACCTGTACACGGATAGGCTGCGGCACCTTATCGTGATAGTTCCCATTGTCATATTTTTCCTTTCATGGAGGAATCTTTTCTCGTATTCATTTGTGTTTATCCCACTTTTGATAGCAATATACTATTCGGAAAAAAGAGAGGTAAGCCATGACCTGCTGAAAGGGAGTGCATTTGCCAAGTATGCACTTGTTTTCATTTTAGTACTTGCGTTTGCCGTTATGGTGTACGCACATATTGCATACGCGAAATCTGTCGATACATTGCACATAACTAGCGTAATGCCGAATATTGCAAGAAACGCAACAGGTACCTCAATCACATCGATGTCAGTCAATGTTTCAAATAATGCAAACATGCCAGAAACCATATTCTTCTACACAGTCAGCAGAAATCCCGACAGCACGCAGTGGTTCTATGGCAGTGAGGCGGAGACGATACCACCGCACGATTATTACAATTATACACTGCCCTATAGACTCCAGCCGACCAACAGCACGCAGATGCGCCTATTTCTGATGAGCAATAAGGAGATACGCAGTGTCGAGATAAGGCTGACATATCCTTAAATATTATATGCTTCATAGCATATTTGTGATTGCATGGTTACCAAAACCGTAAAACCAATTAGAATGCATGACTACAGCGAATATGCTGGTGCTTATAATATTGCTGAGGAAACTTTTGGGATCCTTAGTCATAGCCGCGTAACAAGGAATGATTCACTTGTAGCGCCTGTGGTTTCTCTGATATTCGAGCAGTTGGTATGTGATGAAATAATGTCTGACGTGCGTAAAAGAACCAGTGATAAGGATTGGGACAAATTTATCGACCTTAGATTGAAGCTATTTGATGTAGGTAGCGGTGCGGCATCTAGGATTTTAAAAAGCAAAAAGTTCAGAGAAGCACTTATGCCGCTAGCAAAGCAGGAAGCCGACCGAAGACAAGGGAAAGCAGTAAAAACTGCATGATTCTGAAACTAATACGGAGAAGCCTCAGGGGATCTGCTGCTAAAAAAGATAAGCTCTCTCCTATGATAGGAGATACAAATCTTTGCCAGAATTACAAACAATCGCATATAAAATGCTCAAAAAGTAAGGTATAAGTATTAGCAATGCGCAGTATGCATGTGATTAAATGGCTACGATAGGAAAAGGGACAAAACAGCAAACACCACCTTTGAGGATAGGCACTCTGCAAAAGCTGGAACCATTCATAATCCAAAGTGAGAGGGAATTTCTAGCCCTTAAAGGAGACTTTACCGAAGTTGTTAAATTAACCTATAGTTTTAGCGAGCGGCATAGGCTAAACGGCTGGTATGTATATGAAAAGACCCCTGAAGGAATTAATAGATTTATTAGAAAAAAAGCTGGATCGGATTTAATTGACACGGTGGTTTGTGCTACTAGATGTCTGCAGTTTGATAGAGTTGCGGGAATATTGCCCAACTCGTATGAGGTAGACTATCAGCCGGTTGGCCCCAGAAGCCACGACGAGTTTGATAGATTGAAAAAAGAGTTAACTGATGTTGGAGACTGGCACTGAAGGCTAGAGTCATTATTTATAGGTAGGGCATACAAAAGGGCTTATTCTTTTTGGAATTAGCCTCAGGAGGAGAGTATTAGATCTAGCCAAAGCCCTTCAGATATCTGTAGACATCTCTTTTTGATAGTTAGACAATACCACTTCTAATCAGAGAGATTAGAGCACCAGTTGAGAACACTTCAACAACGTTTTGTTTCTTTATCCCACCATCGTAGCTCCATATGCCGTCTGCGTCTAAGGCAAGTGAAAGTGCTATGTATTGCACATCATCTTTGTCAATGTTTCCTATTATTTTCTTAGCCTCAGCCATTCTCTCTTTGTAAGAGTCATATCGGACTATAATCAGCTTCTTCATTATGGTTTTCAACGCTTCTTTGTAGCCTTTTCCTGCCTTGGTGGCTATCTCTCCTTCATGGTCCTTTATTTCTTCCAAAAGATAGCTCGGAGAGTAATAATCGATATAAGGATAAAGAAGTACTTCTCTGGTTATTGAAGGCTTGACCAATGCTGCCATTACAACATTGGCATCCACAACCAATTTCATAAGCCGTGCCTCTTTGCCATTCCATGTTTTATCTTCTTCCCCAACTCTACTGCGTCTTTCTCGGTCATTTCCGAATCCTCAAGAAGCTTATCGAGTAGGGCAAGTTTCTGGGCATACATTTGCATAGCTCTTCTTGCCACCTCACTCCACCGTATCTGTTTGTGTCTTTTTATGCTGGTGTATAACTCTTCAGACACTGATATTGTTATATTAGGCATTGAAATCACATAATATATGTGAAATCACATTTATTTAATACTTTGCAATTTTATGCATGTTCATGGGATAACGCTGGGCATCCGACTAAATGACCTAAAGCCTCAGGAGGGAATCGGACCCGCGACCTATGGTTTACAAAACCATCGCTCTGCCACTGAGCTACTGAGGCATGTTTCAGCATTATAATTGTGCGTTCTTTTTATTAACTTGATGGATTCGGCTTGATACTCTTGCCCCTTATGAAGAACTCTGCATAGTCAAGTATATAATTCAGCGGCTTCTGTATCTTTAACCTTTTGCCTATCTCCCTCACGAATTCCACGTTCTCCCTTTTTACGCCACCGAAGACCGCCACTATCGGCGGGAAGAGCGCTATAACCGCGACCAGGTTTGTAACCAGCGCTAGCATGCTGTTGTGCAGAGCCAGCGTAAGGAAGTAGAGCGCAACTAGAAGTATTGCGGACGGCACGACAAGCCTTATTACGCGCCCTGTCTCGTGCTTGAACGCGAACTGCTTGTAGAGCACATGCACGTATATTATCCCTATCAGTATCTGGGATATGACAAACAACGCTAGAAGGGCGCCGTCCGCGCCGAACGTAGGCGTAAGCGCGAAGAGGAGCACCACCTGTATCGCTACTGCAAGCAGCTGGTAGTACATGAATTTCCTCGTATCGCCGTAGCCCACCTGCAGGTTGCTCGCATAGGTGCCTACGATGCCTATCGTTGAGCCTATCGCTATCACCGCGAAGTAGAATGGGGCTAGTGTGTACCTGCTCGAGAAGAGGAGGTACATCAGCGGGTGCGAGACTGAGACCGCGTATACGAGCAGCGGGAGGAGCAGAAGCAGTGTG
>DUIS01000021.1 GCA_013330215.1 Microcaldota archaeon
TTAGAGTTTTCATATTCTCACTTTAAACGTGTGTGAATATACACCAATGAAAAGTATTTAAATACATAGGTTATGTCTAATAGTTTTTTTATATATAATCCTTTATACTACGTTGATTGTCATACACCCCCCCTTTTATCAACGCCGGCCTCGAGGTTAAACTTATGCCCATAGGCAGGAATCGGGAGAGGGGCTTTGGCCTGGTCAGCATCTTATCCGAAATATCTCTTCTTCAGGAGCTTTGCCACAGTAGGCCTCAGGTTGGTGTACACCGTGCTGTATGCGTGATACGTTAGAAGCGGCACCGCGAATGTGCAGCTCCTGCACAGGGTATCGCCATTCATCCTGTACCTGCCGGCCTTCACCTTCCTGAACTCCGGCGATGCGGTTATCTCCTCGTAGCTTTGCTTCAGCAGGTTGCCCAGGACGTGCCTAAGCCCGAAGTCGTTGCAGCAGAGGGCTACGTCGCAGTTGGGCAGCAGCACGAATTGCGGGTTCTCGAGCTTGTAGCAGTTGAACATGCCGCGCAGATGCCTTCCGTGCGCTGTCGGTCCGAGCCCAGCCCGCTCATTGTCCACGAAGTCGTCGCCCATCGTGACTGTTTCACTTATGGCGATGTTCTGGAGCGCGAGCGAAAGCACATCCTTGTATTCCTGCGTGCTTGCCGGTATCTTGGTGTTGCCCCTGTTGTCCGGGAGATGGAGCGTGAACCCTATGAGCTTGCACTTGGCCAGCCTGTGGACGTCCTCGGCATGCATGCCCACAAGGGTAGAATAGACCTTTACCTTGAAGCCCTTAGATACTGCGGATTCCACCATGCTTGTGCAGTCGCTGTTCAGGAAGGGCTCCGAATAGCCCGAGAAGATTATGTGGATGTCTTTCGGCAGCTTTGCCAGCACGGCGTTGAAGTCCTCGAGGCTCAGCCTCGGCTTGCCCTTGTAAGCCTTCCTATAGGCATCCTGCGGGCAGAAATGGCAGTCGTTCGAGCAGCTTGACACAGTGGTGATCTCCAAAACTCTCATTTTAATCCATCCTTAGAGAAATCTCTTTATTCTTTAGTATTGTATTATTAGGTGATATGGATTTATAAGGAGATACTGCGATTTAAGAAGGCCCATGCGGCTATGCGGATTATCTTGGGCATTGAAAGGCCAGGCGCAAAAGGCAGGCCTCAAGGTGGGGCTATTAATATGATATATAATGGTATATTTATGCCGAAAGGTAGATTAGAATGAAAACAAAGGCAGGGCAGGTGGAGATAAGCATAGTGATTCCGGCGCTGAAGCCCCCTGTTGAGCTGGTAGGCGACCTCCATAAGCAGACTTTCAAGGATTTCGAGATCGTGATCGGCGGGGGCGACTCCATACCGAAGGGGCTGAACGACGGGATCCGGCGCGCACGGGGGCGCAAGATAATATTCCTTGAGAGCGACGTGCGGGTCCTCGACAGGAGATGGCTGGAGAGGATGAACGCGCTATTGAATGCGCATGATATAGTGAAGGCCGACCAGGTCATACTCCAGGACCCGCTGCCCGAATCGTACAACAATCTCGGGATCTCGTCGAGGATAGCAAAGGAGACGCTCTTCAACGAGAGCTACAGGCATAGCGAGGATGTTGAGTGGTTCGAGCATCTGCGCAGCAAGGGCTACAAGGTCGTGCGCGCGAGAGGCCCGGTAGTCTGGCACTTCAAGAAGGTCAATGTGCACAAGCTGGTGTCTTGGAGCTTCGAGATGGGCGTTGCCTTTTCGCGCATTGCATTATCGTACAAAAATCCGGAGATAAACTTCAAGCGCATGTTTTTGTCGAAGGCATACACCTTCGGCGGCGAGTTTTTGATGTTATGCGGCGAGATATGGGGCATTTTTGTATCCGTATTTAAAGGGGAGGTTAAGAAACATTAGGTGCTTATATGGAGGATATGATTCCGGTTGCGATATTCGCCGTCATGGTAGTCTTTATTGCGTTGGTGATAATTCTTGCTGTTAATGCGCCGTGCAATCCGATTCCGGTGAAGAGTCTGGTTAACCCTACAAACGGCACGTTTAGGCAGGCGCCTAAAGGATATGTGTGCAGGCAATAAGGAACTTTGGGCAGGGTTGATATGCGCAGGTCAGGCCCTATAGGATTCCATCATCTTTGCCAGTCCCTCCCTTACGCCTATTTCCGGCGCCCAGCCCAATGCAGATATCTTGCTGTTGTCTGCCCCTCTCCTCAAAGGATCGTCTTTTGGGAGCTCACTGTATACAATCTCGGATTTTGAGCCAGTAACCTCTATTACTGTTTTGGCCAGCTCCACTATGCTTAGCTCCTTGTTAGTGCCTATATTGTATATTTCGCCGGGCTTTCCCTTTTCTATAAGAAGCATTACAGCATTTATCGTGTCAGACACGTATGTGAAGGAGCGCGTCTGGCTGCCTGTGCCGTAGACAGTTATCGGCTCGTTTGCCATCGCCTGCTTGATGAACCTGTCGATGACCCTGCCGTACATGTCCCCGCCGCGCATCCTTGGCCCGTAGGTATTGAAGAACCTTATTATGATGCTTTCAAGCCCGTACTCCGCCTCGTACGCCTTTGTGAGCGTCTCCCCGAATATCTTGCTTTCGTCGTACGGTGCCCTTGAGCCCAGATGGTTCAGGTTGCCCTTATAGGTTTCGGGAGTGGGCACCACATCCGGGTTGCCGTAGACCTCAGAGGTCGATGCGAATATGTATCGCGCCTTTTTCGCCAGCGCGATCTTGATAAGGTTGCTGCTGCCTAGCGAATTTGATAGTGCGACCTCGACAGGGTATTTCTCCCACTCGGCCCTGCTCGCCCTGCTCGCCATATTCACAACCAGGTCAAGGCCGCCGGTTATCGATATCTCGTCCGCGGTTATGTCAGCCTTGATGAATCCTATCTTGTCCTTCACGCTTTCGAGATTTGACATGAGGCCGCTTGAGAGGTTGTCGACCACTACCACGTTGTGCCCCTTTGCTATCAGCAATTCCGTAAGGTGCGAGCCCAGGAAGCCGGCGCCGCCTGCGATTAGAGTGTTCATCATAACCTACCAAGTCCGTGATATTCGAAACCCAGCCTTTCGGCCTCGTCCCTCTTTATTATTCCCCTTGTGTCTATTATCAAGGGATTCTGGGCCATCAGGGATTTTACCCTCTTAAGGTCCATCTCCCCGTATGCTTTGTGGTCGGTCATGATGAGAAGCACCTCTGCGCCTTTTACAGCCTCGTAGATGTCTCTGGTAGTGCCGCTTACCGATCTCACATAGGGGTCTGAAAGCCTGACTGTTGCGCCGTCCGCTTTCAGCATCTCGTTTATCTTTAGCGAGGGGGCGAACCTGGTATCGTCGGTCTCGCCCTTGAATGCTACTCCGGCTATCGCGACCTCCTTTGCGTTATTCCTGAATTCCTTCACCATGAGGTAAACATGCGTAGGCATATGGTAGTTGACCTCCTTCGCCGCATCGACTATTTTCAGCTCCAGCCCCTTTTTCGCCATGTTTGCCTTGAGTATGAACGGGTCCTTGTTCAGGCATGAGCCGCCTACGCCTGGCCCGGGGATCATGAGCCCCGCATTCCTCGCATAGTCCTCCTTCGCCGCCTTCAGCATTTCCAGCACGTCGACGCCCGCCTTTTCGCACATGAGCGCAAGCTCGTTCGTTATTCCGAGGAATGCGAACCTCGCGTAATTGTCAGTCATCTTTACCATCTCTGCGGTCTCCGGGTTCGAGACGCGGATTATCCTGCCGCCCATGACCGATGCGACCTCAGAGTATATTGAGAAGCTTCTCTCGTCAGAGGCGCCCACTATGTTCGGCAGTGTCTTGAAGTCCCTTATCGCCTGGCCCTCCACCATCCTTTCTGGCGAGAACACAACGCCCACGTCCTCGGGCACGGCGTAGCCCTTTGCCCTAAGCGCCTTCACCAGCCTCTCTGAGGTTGTGCCCACGGGCACCGTGGATTTCAGGGCGACTACGTCGCCCTTCTTGATGTTGCCGCAGACGATCTCTATCGCAGAATCAAGGAACGAGTAGTCAACGTCCTTTGCCCTCTCGTCGTAGGGTGTGCCCACGGTGATTATCTTGACATCAGAGTCTGACACATCCGCAGGGTTTGGGCTGAATCGCAGCCTGCCGCTGCCCACCGCCTTGCTTAACGCCTCATCCAAGCCCGGCTCCGAGAGCACGGGCTCCCCAGCCTCGAGTTTTTTTATCCTTGAGGCGTCGATGTCGAACCCTATGACATCAAGCCTCTCAGCCAGAAGGGCGGCTAGCGGCAGACCGACATAGCCCAACCCTATTATCGCTACCTTCAAGAACATCGCCAAACATCATTGCGGTGAGATGACGCTCCTCTTCCCTGCGAGGAAGTTCTCGGCATGCAGGTACGACTCTATGGTGCCCACATCCCAGTAGTAGCTGAAGCTGCCCAGGTGCCCGTAGAGCTTTCCCTCCTCGGCGAGCCTTGGCCAGAGCTCCAATTCGAGCTTGAATTTCCTCGGGGTCAGGTACTCCCGCCTCCTCTCCATGAATCTCTTGTCGAGTATGTATATGCCGACAGCCGCAAGCGACGGAAGGCTCTTGATCTCCTTCGGCTTCTCTATGAACCTCAACACCCTGCCATCCTTGTCCAGTTCGGCAGACCCGAGCCTTTTTGCATCCGCCTCGTTCTCCACGTTGAAAAGGGAGATGGTAGCATCTGCGCCCTTCTCCTTGTGGAATTTCCACAGCTCGTTGACAGAGAAGTCGGTTATCAGGTCGCCGTTCATTACGACTACATCCTCGTCCCTGTTTATCTCTTCCATAGCTATTGCGAGGTCACCTCCAGTCTCCCAGCCGAGCGCCTGCACCACCTTTACGTTTTTGGTCCCGGTCTTTTCCAGGTAGGTCTCCATGGTGTTTATCTGCTTTGACGCCACGATATAGTGCGTATCGATTGGGAGTCCCGCGAGGTTTTCAAGCAGGTAAGAGAGGACCGGCTTGCCCTTCACCGGCAGGAGCAGCTTTGGTATATAGTGTGAGAGCGGTGCCATCCTTGTGCCGGATCCCGCAGCGAGTATTATCGAGTACATATTATGCACGGTATGAACTTGGGTTTACTTATATATATAGTTTATGTTTATTGCGATCAGACCTGGGCCATCCGTTGGACGGTATGGATGGGTGTTGGCTCACTCCTCGCTGTATTGCGTGCGCATCACGGACTGATGCGGCCTGGAGCCGTTCCTATTGTAACTGCCATTTGGGAAAAGGCCGCTGTCCTCAAGCGCCTGGCTTACGTACGGGTGCAGGTCATTGTTAAGCCTGCTTAACCATACAAGTTTGGAATGCTGCATGTCCGTCCTGAGATTGCCTCCCTTCACGTCCATAACTATAGGCAGGACTATGTCGTGCGTCACGGAACCCGCCTTGCCGTTCTCGTCATCCCTGGCTCTTTTGAAGATTAGTGAATAACTGCCGATGGGCGCGCCCCTTACGGCCGCGACAATTCCCGTTTCGCTTTCTACCTTGCTTGCGGCTATATCCTCGAATTTTCTTCCGTCGCCCAAAAGCACCCCGCCGCCGATAAAACAGAGTTTGTCCTTCAATGGCCAGCTTGTTCTGAGGCCCATCAATATCCCTTCATCCGCAGTCACAATGCAGTCTATGCAGAACCTGCATGCCTGCCCCCTTACCTCCCAAAAGACTTGCGGTGCCAGGATCTTTGGCTGCGTGGGGCAAGCTGCGCCTGCCGTAACCCGCAGGGTCGAACTTATAGCATTAATTGAAGGTGTAGGAACTCGTGCCTCTCTTTGTTTTTCTGCCATTTTATCGCGCTATAATTGCGGGTCAGGAGATATATATACCTAACTGCCATCAACGCTTATCGCCGTTATGCGCCCTCTCATCCGGTTTTTATCCGCAGGTTCCTGTCAACCTTGCCGGAATCGGTAAGTGATTTGTAGTATTTCGTTGACCAGAACCTGTCCTCCTGGAACTTCTCCTTTGTGAGGCCGAATTCCTCATAGCCCTTTATGAGCTCCTTTATCCCGTCCCTGATCGAATATTTTGTCTTGAAGCCCAGGACCTTTTCCATCTTTTCAAAGCTTACCCTGTAGGACCTGTTGTCATTGCCCCTGTCCCCGTGCACTATCACAGAATTCGGGAGCGCCTCCTTGACAGCCTCGGCAAGCTCGTTTATCCTGTACGATCCGCAGCCCACGCCGAAAACCTGTCCAGATACCTTGGATGGGTCGGCAGCCAGCACATTGATGTAGGCCCTTGCGACGTCCTCTATGTGGACGACTGGCCTCCAGTTCATCCCGTCCCCCACGACGTTTACTTTTCCCTCGGTATATGCGAACCCCGCAAGGCAGTTGAGCACCATGTTGACCCGCATTCTCGGCGATATGCCAAAGCACGTCGCGTTGCGCATGCATGTCACCGCGAAGTCCTCCGATATCATCTTTGAGAGCGCGTATTCTGAGTAGAGCTTCGACTTTGCATACCATGTGACCGGCTCAGCACTTGATTCCTCGTCTAGCAGCTCGTCTCCTTTTATTCCGTATACAGAGGTGGATGAGGCAAAGATGAACCTCTTGACGCCATTTCTTCTCGCCTTGATCGCAAGCTCGAGCGTTGAGAGGTAGTTGATGTCCATCTGTATGTCAGGCCATATCCTTCCGTCAGGATCGTCGACAAGCCCGGCAAGGTGTATCACCGCGTCGATGCCCTTGAAATCCGCATCAGAAATGTCCCTGATGTCCTTTGTTATCTGCCTTATGCCCTTGCTAGATTCGAACGTGTCTCCCCTTCCGAAGACCTCCTCGGGGAAGTAATTGCAGTCATAGCCGACGACTTCGTGTCCGCTCTTCAGAAGGTCGTGGACCATTATGTACCCTATATACCCATGATTTCCGGTTACAAGGCAGCGCATGATTTCACCCTTAGGTTGCATTATGATTATTAAGAATCACGTACGCATAATATTTTAAAATGCGTATATAAATAGGTATGTGGATTTCTCTGAGCTCCGCAGAAAGATGCTCCGCTTATCTGAAATCAGCTCGGGATTAGACGCATACGTTTTTATTATGTGACATGCAAATTATAGAATTGGGCTGGGGGAGGCTCTTCATTCTTTTGATGGTGTAGATGAAACTAGACAAATATTACGGCAATGACGGGCCTGCTGAAAGCGCGGCTGAGGAGCATCACCACCATGAGGCGAAGCATTCGGGCGGCGCCAATCCGGTATCAAAGATAAAATTCGAGGCGCTGGTCGAGAACAGGTATATACTGATAGGGATTGCAGTCATCATAATAGCGCTGAACATCATAGTGCGCGCAGGGCTATTGCAGTACCAGGGGCTTTTCGAGCCTGACGGATTCTTCTACTATTCCGTAATAAGGCAGGCGATAGCAAACCATTTTGTGGTCTCCAATTATCTAAACATATCAGGGTTCCCGTCGCACAACTTCATAGGCGAGGCCCCGGGACTGATATACCTTACGGTAATCGCTTATTACCTGCTCAACGGGATGACAGGCCTTAGCGCATTGACGGTAATGAGGTGGATGCCCATACTCTTCGGGGTGCTGTACGCAATACTCGCCTACTATCTTGCAAAGATGATTTCGAAAAGCAAAACCCTGGGGCTCATCACCATGTTCCTGGTAAGCATTAGCAGCGGCAACATAGCAAGGACAGCAGGAGCTGTATACAGGGGCGACAGCTTCATCACG
>DUIS01000034.1 GCA_013330215.1 Microcaldota archaeon
GAACTCGTCATAGTTGCTCCTCTCCTTTATCTCCCTGGCTATGCTCTTGTCCAGGAGCGCCTTTGCCTCTTCAGGTTTGTAATTGCCAAGCAGCCAGCCAAGCTTTACGTATGCCGCTTCCGCAGTCATGTCCTCGCAGTATATGACGCCAAGCGCGCTTATCTCGCGCATCTTGCTGTAGACATTCTTGCTCACCCTGCCGTACATGCATTGGGACGTAAGCCCCACTACGACGCCCTTCTTTACCGCGCTGTCAAGTTTGTCCAGCCACGAGAACTGCTCATGCGTCCTCCCGCCGGGAAGGTTGCCAAGGCCTGTGCCTTCTATGATTATGCCTTTGTATCCCTTCTTGACGTAGAAGTCAATCACTTCCGGATCGCTGTTTGGGAAGCTCTTTAGGAGCGCAACTTTTGGCTCGAAGCCCGTCCTCGCATTTACCTTCCCCGAAAACTCCTCCATTATCCTATTGTAATCATTATTGTACGTGATATTCATCTTTCTGTCAACATACGCAATTGCCTTGTCGTTGATTGGTCGGAAGGCATCCCTTCTTGAGGTGTGCATCTTCCTTGCCCGCGTTCCCCTTATGAAGGCGCATTTGTCATCAGAGCTTGAGGCATGCATACATATCCCTACTTCGGCAATATCCGATCTTGCGGCTATCTGCACCGCGCATGAGAGGTTCATAAAGGCGTCGCTCGAGCCCCTGTCACTGCTCCTCTGCGCCCCAGTCACGACAACGGGTGCGTTCAGTTTTTCAAGCATGAACGAGAGCGCGGCTGCGGTGTAGTGCATCATGTCTGTGCCCATTGTTATCACAACACCATGGGCTCCGCTGTCAAGTTCGCTTTTGACCTGTTTTGCCATTGCCTGCCACTCCATATATGTCATATCCTCGCTCCACACGCTGAAGAGGTGCCGCATCGTGACGTTTGCTATCCCTGCAAGTTCCGGGACCTCATATAGGAGTTCTGACGGATCAATGAGCGTGTGCGCCCCTCCGGTTATGTAGTCTATCTTGCTGCCTATCGTGCCGCCCGTGTATATTATCGAGACTTTTGGAAGGGATTTGCTCGCAACTACGGCCGCCTTCGGAAATGCTATGGACTTCTTGCCCTGTGCGATCTTTTTGAGCGAGACTTCCTTGCCATAGGCCATCCCTATGTTATATCCACTGTCCAGTTTCACTATGATTATGTCCTCAGCGCTTACCTCCGCCTTCGGCATGAGCTCCCCCTCGGCGCTGTATTCCTTCGACTCGATCTTAATCCTGTCCCCTACCTCTATCTTGCTGTTCTTGAAGATCTTAAGCAGTTCATCAGAGTACACATGCACACCTACGCATACAGTACATTTGCGGATGCAGATTTTATAAGCACATCCATTACCGAGCCAATTCCTATCTCCTCGCCCTTCGGGACCACCACCTGCTTGTATCCCTGCGTTCTTCCGTTGAAAGACTTATCATTGGATTCGGTAATTATAAGATTAAGCCTCTTGCCTATAAACCTATCGTTTAGCTCATGTTGCACCGATCTCACCACCCTCGAAAGCTTTATGCTCCTCAGGTTTACGGTCTCGCTCTCATGCTGCTTGAGTTTTGATGCGGAGGCATGCGGTCTTGCGCCGAACCTTGATATGTTTGTCACATCTGGCTTAGTCCTTTTTATGAATTCTACGGTTTCCTCGAAATCAGAATCCGTCTCGGTAGGGAATCCGACTATTATATCGGTCTCTATCGTTATACCGGGGATGCGCCCTCTTAATTCCTTTACGTAAGCATCGAATTCCTCTATGTTGCAGTCCCTTTTCATCTTCCGAAGCACCATGTTGCTTCCTGACTGCACCGGAAGATGCACGAAGCTATAGAACCTCCCGGTATTCTTCAACTGCTCTACAAGTTCGTCGAAGTACCGTCCAAGGTGCTCGGGGTTGAGCATGCCTATCCTCACCTTGAAGTCCCCGTCGATTGCGGCTATCTTCGCCATAAGCTCAGCCGCATTCGTCTTCCTGTCAATACCGTATGCGCCCATGTCCTGGGATGTGAGCTGCACCTCCCTTGCGCCATTCATCACGCTGTTCCTTATCGCATTGAGTATAAGCTGCTCCGGGAAGCTGTTCAATGGCCCCCGCGCGAACTTTGTCTCGCAAAAGCTACAACTAGAACTGCAGCCATCATTCACCCCTATCTTCGCTATTATGCTTTTTGTTGGTTCAAGGAGTGCAAGCCTCTCAGATTTCTTGTAAGTGTTTAAAACTGTTCTTTTGCCCTTTGCGGCATCAAGCGCCACGTCAGCGATCCTGTCGGTGTTCGGCGTCGTCACGATGCTTGCGTTAGGTGCGTATTTCTCTATCAGATCCTGGTTTGCGCCAGCCATGCAGCCGGTCACTACCACTTTCCTCCCAGCACTGTCAAGGTTGTTCAGCTTGTAGAGTATCTTCTGCGCCGTTGCCTTCTTGACAGTGCAGGTGTTCACAACGACAACATCAGCATCTCCGTCCCTTTCAGCAATTTTTATACCCTCTCTATTCATTACCGATGAGATTATCTCGCTGTCTGCCTGGTTGAGCGTGCAGCCATATGTCTGTATGTGAACCTTCATGAACTACCAACACATTTAAGAGCTATTTGCAAAGAAAACTATAAAAGGGAGAACTGTGCAATTGGTGTGTGGGGTTCATGGCATACTCTGAAGCAACGCTGGAACAGTTAAAGGAAGAGATAAGGCAATTCTGCGAGGAGCGCGACTGGGACAAGTATCACGCACCAAAGGAACTCGCCATCGGCCTTGTAGTAGAAGCCTCAGAACTGCTTGAACATTTCCTGGCAATGTCTGAGGAGGAGCAACTGGAAGCACTAAAGGACCCTAAGAAAGGCAAGGAGATACGTGACGAGTTGGCAGATTCGCTCTACTGGGTATTGAGATTCTCACAAAAGTATGGAATAAATCTGACCGAGGCCCTACATTCAAAGATGGAACAGAACAGGAGAAAATATCCTATAGACAAAGCAAAAGGATCGAACAAGAAGTACACCGAGTTGTGAGGGCTGTAGGAAAGTATTTTAATCTCCTGATACAGATAACTGATGTTAAAGGTGTAATTATGACATTTCTGTGCGAAAGATGCAAGGACGAGATGTACAGGGGCGAAACATGCAACTACTGCAACAGGAAGATATGCAGCAACTGCATGAAGAGCTCGATGCGCGTTCAAAAGGTCACTAGGCTTGTGATATGCAAGGACTGCTGGGGCAACATGAAGAAGAGGACGGCGTTCAAGAACAAGAAGGGAGACACGAAGCAGCAGGTGGCAGAGGTCCGCGAATAGCTCTGTGGGTTCCATGCTAGACATAAAAAGCAGGGAAGAAGAGGTATTAAAATATTGGACTGAGCACAGCATTGACGACAGCGTAAGAAAGAAGAATTCCGGCGGCAAAAAGTTCTATTTCCTTGACGGACCTCCCTATGTAACGGGAGAGCTCGCCGCGCACCACATATGGGTCGAGACCATAAAGGACCTGGTGCTCCGCTACAAGCGGTACAGAGGCCTAAAGGTCCACGACAGGGCTGGCTTCGACGTCCACGGCCTCCCGACCGAGGTGAAGGTGGAGAAGATGCTCGGCGTAACCTCGAAGAGGGACATAGAGGAGCGGATAGGCATAGACAGGTTTGTCGCGGAATGCAAAGCGTATGCAGGCGGGCAGGCAAAGGGCGCGATAGATTCGTACATCCGGTTCGGCTCCTCATTGGACTTCAAGAACGTCTACCTGCCCTACGAGAACTACTACATAAGCAACGGCTGGTTCATATTCAAGGAGCTCTACAAGAAGAAGCTCTTGTACAAGGGGCTGGCGCCTCTTGCCTACTGCCCAAGGTGCGAGACTGTGCTCTCTGCGCAGGGCCCGGAGGTAGAATACGAGGACACCACAGACTCATCACTTTACATAAGGTTCAAGGTCGACCTCCACAGGAGCAAAGACGCGAAAATAAAACTTGACGCTAACACATACCTTGTGGTATGGACCACAACCCCGTGGACGCTTCCATCAAACATGGCTATAGCAGTAAATCCCAAGGAACTTTATGTGATTGCGAGCACGGGCCACGAGCACTACATAGTGGCCAAGGAGAGGCTTGAGGCTTTTGCCAGTGCCACTGACCTGAGCCTTGTTATAAGCTCGGAGTTCTACGGCAGCGAGCTTGAGCGCATCTACTACATAAGCCCGCTTGAGAAGGAGGTGCCAATCCAGAAGACATTCGCAAGGTACCACAGGGTTATACTGAGCGAGGGCTTCGTGAGCATAACCGAGGGCACGGGGCTTCTTCATGTCGCGCCAGGCCACGGCCCTGAGGACTTCAAGTTGGGCAAGCAGAACGGCATGCCAGCATTCTCACCCATAGACGCGCACGCCGAGTATACGGAAGAGGCAGGGGTATTCGGCGGCCTGAAGGTCCCGGCAGAGGCGAACACAGGGGTGCTTGAAAAGCTCAAGGAGAACCACGCAATACTGTTCGAGGGCACGCTGAGGCACAGCTACCCGCACTGCTGGCGCTGCCACAGCAAGCTGATATACAGGGCAACAGAGCAGTGGTTCGTCAACGTGCAGAAGATAAAGAAGAAGATGCTCAAGGAGAACACCAAGATAATATGGCATCCTGCTGCTGCTACCGACTGGTTTGCCGATGCTGTCGCCAATTCGCCAGACTGGTGCGTCTCGAGGCAGAGGTACTGGGGAGCCCCGCTACCGGTGTGGGCATGCGACAAGTGCGACGCGGTCGAGGTGATGGGCTCGTCAAAGGAGCTAATGGAGAGGGCAGGGCTTGAGAGCGAGCTATTCGACCTGCACAGGCCCTATGTCGACAGGGTCACCTTCGGATGCAAGAACTGCGACGGCAGCATGAAAAGGGTTCCAGACATATTCGACGTATGGTACGATGCGGGGATATCGCACACCGCAAGCCTGCGCGCCGGCGAGTTCGAAAAGCTCTTCCCGGCCGACTGGATAACAGAGAGCAGGGACCAGATACGCGGATGGTTCTCGGTGCTTCTGCGTACAAGCGTAGCGGTATACGGCAAAACCTCATTCAAGCGCGTCAACATAGGGGGCATGATAAAGGACGAGCTTGGCCAGCAGATGCACAGGCACCTGGGCAACACAGTGTCCGTGACAGAGCTGCTTGGGATAGTCTCTGCGGACGGCTTCAGGCTCTGGTGCGCAAGCCATCCTAGGTGGTTGGAGCTCAAGCTCAAGAGCAACGAGCTCACAGAGGCGGACAGCAACATAATGACGATTTACAACGTTGCAAACCTTGTCAAGGAGTTTGCGCTTCTCTCGAACAACGACATAAAAAAACTCAGGAAGCCATCGCCCGCGAAGCTCCAGACCGAGGAGCGTTGGATCCTCTCAAGGCTCAATACGCTGATAGAGGAGACAACATCGAACATGGAGAACTACTATGTCGATGTCGCGGTGAAGGACATACGCGATTTCATACTTGAGGACCTGAGCAGGTTCTATCTCAAGTTCGCGAAGCAGCGCGCCGAGACCGAGAACAAGGCAGGGCTCAAGAGGATATCCAACATAACTGCATACGTGCTGCACAGGGCGCTGGTGCTCGCCTCCATAGTTGTGCCATTCGCCGCCGAGAGCATGTATAGGGAGCTCTTCGGCGTGAAGGATGAAAGCATATTCATGGGCGGATGGCCAAGGCCCGACAAGAAGTTCATAAACAAGGCGCTCGAGGAGGACTTCGCCGTGCTGAAGGAATCAGCGAATGCGATACTCTACCTGAGGGAGCAGAGGAACGCAAAGCTCAGGTGGCCGATAAAGGAGGCAACGATAGAGACGAGCAGCGATTCCGTAATCGCGTCTCTGGAAAGGGTGAGCAACCAGCTCGCGATGTACACCAACTCCAAATCCATAAAGATACTTAAGGGCAGCGCCTCAGCAAAGGAGGTGAAGCCCCTGTTCCAGGCACTAGGCCCAGCATTCAAGGAGAATGCGCAGGCGGTAGCAGATGAACTCAAGAAGCAGAACGCCAACGCGGTTGAGAAGGAGATAGACGCAAGCGGCTACTTCAGGCTCCATACCAGCAAGGGCACATTCGACATAAAGCCCGGGCAGTTCAACATAGTGGAGAATGTGAAGTCAGAGAAGGGCGCGTCTGCAAGATACAAAAATACGGACCTCTACTTTGACATAGACACGGAGCTGACCGGGGAGATAAGGGAGGAACTTGTTACAAGGGAGTTCATAAGAAGGGTGCAGGTCATGAGGAAGGAGCTATCGCTCACAAGGATGGACTCTATAGCGCTCTACATAAAGGTCGATGAGGCTACAAAGAAACTGGTGCAGAAAGGGAACGACCAGATAAAGAGGGTGGCAAAGGCAAAGTCCATAGGTATAAACGGCAAAGTGCCGGATGATGTGCAGATGAAGGGCTTCGACATACTCGGCGCAAAGGCAGAGATAGGCATAAGCAAGATGGAGAAAAGGGTGCAAAAGTAA
>DUIS01000011.1 GCA_013330215.1 Microcaldota archaeon
AATAGGGTGCCGTCGTTCGCCCCTATGTCAAGGACCACATCTCCCTGTTTCAGCTTTACCATTTGTGAACTGACTTCGGCTATCTGTCTTAGATCATCCCTTATCGTTCTTGTGAAGCCGGAATGGTACCAGTAGAATCTCGCATACAGTATTTCCTGCGGAGCGGTGTGCCTCAATTGAAGAAGAGAGCAATTCTCGCAAAGGATAAGCTCGAGCGGGGCCTTGATCCCCACTACCCCTTTGTCAACGAAATCATTTACATACTGCTCTCCGAGCGAGAATATCGGAACGATTTTGCTAGAATTGCACAGCCTGCAAGTCTTCCTTGCGGTTGTGCTAAGTTCCTGCGCATGTTTAGCTGCAAAAGTTGTTCCTTTTTCCGTATTAGATTGGCTCAATCCTTCCATGTCTTTATATCGTATATTCAAATCTATATATTTATCGTTTAATTCCCTTGTAGTCAGCCTTGTCGTGAGGAACTTATTCCGGGATACTACAACACAGCAAGCTTACGGAAGGTTATTTATATTAGGAAAAGCATAGTGAATCAGTGATAACATGCCGCAAACAAAACCTGTTCGGAGACAGATGGCATATAGAAATGGTTGGAGAGCTCCTGGACTTAGGATCGCCTAACATAATTATACTCGTATTCATTGTCGTTGAACTTAAAGCTTTTTTCTAAAGGCTTTTTCCATACATACCAGCCTATTGTAGTGTAATATTTTCCACGCAGATATAAGCCTATTCTTTGTGGTACGGTAAATCTTCCCATTTATTCACTTTTTGATTTCTATTTGAATTTTTACGAGTATAGTAATTAAACATGCGTGGAAAGCACGTTGCCGTTAATAACTGTCAGGTCTCTATACGAATTAACCTCTTTGCCTGTTGATAATTCAACGAATTTATTGTATCCGATACTCTTCAATAGATCAAATATTTCGTTGTAATTTCGGTTCTTTGAATAGATTATATAATAATTAAACTCGAATATGATGTTTGGCATATGTCTCCTTATTAATGCGGTTCCGCCTTCTATCGCCTCTTTTTCCATCCCCTCAACGTCAAATTTTATAATTTTTAAATTTCTCACCCCATCCGGAAATTCCGAATCGAGCGTAGTTACCAGTATCTCTTCTTTCTTGACATTCTTTTTGTAATTAATCATGGAATTTGTCCCGCTATCGTCCGATACATTGATATATGCCGATCCATTTTTGTTTCCAACTGCCTTGTTGATTAATTTTACATTGGGTTTTTTCTCTAAATTGCTTTCAAGTATTTTGAATGTTGATTTAACAGGTTCGAATGAATATACTTGTGCCTGAAGATCTGATGCTAATATGGAGAAATAACCTACATTTGCACCGCAATCTATCAGCGCATCGCCAGCCTTTAAAGTGTTTTTTATGTATGCAGTTGTTTCTTTATCGTATATATCATCGTTTTTGGGTTTTGTGGCGCTTGATAGTTTAAGATAAACGCTGTATACCCCAGACATCCGTGCCACAGAGTATACTTTACTATGTTTAAAAAGGAATTCTGTTAGTGCCATTTCAAATACCGTTTGCAGGCATGGACGAAACATGACTTTGCAATAAATTGGCCAATAATCGTCCCTTTTTCACTTAAACACCATTTTGCATAAGATTAACTTTTTCTAATGCGTTTATTTACCGGGTAAGCACTACCATATCATGGTAAAATACCTTAATAAAGCTTCGTTAGTCGGTGCTCTTCTATCAGCCCGAATCGCCTTAGTTTGGGAACTTGAAAGGCCGCCAGCTGAGCAGCAACCCCGGGATATATAAAGAATTAATAGGTTAATCTAACAGATAATATTGTAAGATTGCAGTGGTTGGATGGAAAATAGGTTTATCCCTGTAAACGAGCCAAACATATCAAAAAGTGATATCGATTACGCTTACGATGCCGTTAAATCTGGGTTCTGGAGCGGAACGTCCGGCAAATACATAAAGGAATTCGAAAATAAGTTCTCAAAATTCGTGGGCACAAGGTTTGGGGTGAGCTGCAGCAACGGCACAGTTGCCTTGCAGCTAGCCGTAAGGGCATTGGACATCAAGGGAGGGGATGAGGTAATATGCCCGGCATTCACAAACATAGCATCGATATTATGCGTGGTATACGAAGGTGCAAAACCAGTCTTGGTCGATTCCAGGAAGGACACCTGGTGCATGGACGAGGAAAGGATAGAGGAAAGGATCACATCAAAAACAAAGGCGATAATACCTGTGCACATATACGGGCACCCATGCAAAATGGACAAGATAATGAAGCTGGCTGAGCGGCATGACCTTAAGGTCATAGAGGATGCCGCAGAAGCCCATGGAGCAGAGTACAAAGGCAAAAGGGCGGGCAGCTTCGGCGACATAAACTGCTTTTCGTTCTATTCCACGAAGATAATACAGACAGGTGAAGGCGGCATGTGCCTGACGAACGATCCGAAAATGGCTGAGAAATTGCAATCGTTGAAGGGGCTGGCTTACGGAAGCACGAACACCACAAGGTTCGTGCACAAGGATCTCGGCTACAATTTCAGGCTGCCGAACATCAGCGCAGCAATAGGATGCGCGCAGATGTTGAAGATTGATGGTACAATAAGGAAAAGAAGGGAGATGGCAGATTATTACAGCAAAGGATTGAAGGGCGTAGTTGGTCTGCAGTTGCCGGTAGAGATGCCATGGGCGAAGAACGTTTATTGGGTTTACGGCATCGTAGTTGATGAAAAGAGGTTCGGCATGGGCAGGGACATGCTGATGGAAAAGCTCCTCAAAAGGGGGATCGACACACGGCCCTTCTTCACCTCGATGAGCCTGCAGCCCGCATTCCACAGGGTAGGGCTGTTCGAGAAGGATAGGATGCCCGTCTCTGAATGGCTCGGGAGGAACGGGCTATACCTGCCGAGCAGCAGCAAGCTCACAAAAAGCCAGATGGATTATGTGATCAGGACTATTAAGGAATTGGTTGTTTAATGAGATTAAAAATAAGGGAGATCGATGTCAGGGAGGACGAGAGAGGCATCTTCGCAGAGATACTGAAAAACGACGGATTAAAGGAGCGGATAAAGGAAGTATTGCTTGTCGTTTCAAGGCCCGGCGTGATAAGGGGCAACCATTACCACAAGAAGAAGGCGGAGTGGCTCTGCCTCCTGAAGGGCAAGGGAAAATTCCTGTATGTTGACAACGAGACGGGCGCGCGGAAGGAGTTTGTGATAGACAATAAACCGACAATCATAGAGACTCCGCTGAATGTGGCGCACGCGGTAAAAAACGTGGGCGACGAGGATCTCTATCTATTGGAGATTTCGGATCATCTATACTCAGAAGATCCGGACATATCCAAAAGAGAGATAATGTGATTCAACTTTTCAGCCCGTTCTGCAGGTTTTCCTCTTTCTTTGATTATGCAGCCCTGCGGATACGGGGAAGCCTTACGCTGATCCGAAAATACTTTTCAGTTGTAACCCAGGTCCCTTAATTGCTTCATTGCCCTTTCCCTTGCCACTCCCCTTCCGGCCCTTTCGTGCATGTTCGGGCTTTCATTTGGCGACGTGTCTAAGGTAGAACCAAGCGAACTGTATCCATGGTCGTAATTCGGATGATGTTTGATTTTATTCTTATCCAAGTAGTTCCTTACGTCTTCTCTTTTCCAAAATAGTATCGGATGGACCCTCATATGCCGCGGATTAAGATTTTCCCTTGGAGAGAATATGGATTCTTTCGCACGTTCTTCATGCTCAACACCCCTTATACCCCCCAAAAAGGCGTCTAAATTCAGGTTCCTTATTCCTTTTAACAATGGTTCTATTTTGTGGTGCCGGTTGAAATTTAGGGTAAATTCGGTTGTTCCAAAACCATATTTTGCCTTTAACTCGTCAACTATATCAGTTTCCGCCCTTACCGTAGTTAAACTCTCGATATTCCATTCCTCTCTTAGCTCTTCAATGAAAGAGTAGGTAGCTGGAAATTCATATCGTGTGTCTACGAATAGGACGGGTATGTCATGCTTTATCTTCATGGCGATAGACAATAATGCTTGACTGTCAGCACCTCCTGAGAATCCTAGACCGACATTCTTGTAATCTTTTAATGCCTGCCTGATTATTTCCTCTGTTTTCTTTATTTTTTGGTCTAATGGGAGATCCAATAACTCTCTAACCTCTGGTTTCATCAAATCTACGCAGCGTTGTGTTCTATCAGACCCAAATTCTTCTTCGGTTGGTTTTTCATTTTGTTCCATTTAATTCACTTGCCTAATTAATTGACATATAGTTCAATTACATAACATTATAAGACATAATTAGATATTTAAACCTTTTGGTCTAACTAACCATGTAGGATAGCAAACTTATGCCATAGTTAAAGAAAAATTGGGGCATTATACTTAGACCTTGTATCCAACTGCACGCAGTTTTTCTACTACGGTAGAATCCCTGCCCTCTCTTTTTACCGCACTGTCGAAAATAGTCTCTCTTAGTATGTAAGTCGCATAATCCGATACGGAAGAAAAGCTCGTATTCTCTATTTGTTTTTGCAGTTTTTCAAAAAGCGTTGTAGGTATAGTTATGGTCGTATATTTTCTTTTTTCTCCATTATTTGTTTTTTTCATTTTTACACCAGGCAGTGTTATAAATTACTTATAATGTATTAACATTATTTGATATTATTATATTTATAGGGTGCTCTGATTTTCTTTGCGACTGCAGACAAAAGATATGGCTTTATTTTGTGTCCTTGACACCAAAATACTTCAGTACCATAGGATAGATGTCCTTTAATTCTATTTTTCCTGGAATTTTTGGTGCGTTATAATATTTGATTCCGAAAATACCCTCTTTTGTATGATCGCCCCTCCTGCTTATTTCCGGCTCGACAATAAACTTGTCTTTTAGGTAACCGGTAAAATCGCTTGTGTAATCCTCTTTAAGGTCGAATATTATATCTGGAGCGATGAGCTTTTCGCTGTCGACGTAGTAATCTGACCCCTTATATGCACGTTCAATGAATGATTCCTTTCCCAGTTTTTCTATTATCTCATTGATTAGCGGCTCTTTTTCATCGCTCTTAACGCAGGGATTTGAGAACCTCGAATCATTTATCCATATCATGCCGGTAGAGCCGGTAGACACTGATGAGAATGCCCTTGTTTTTGGCATATCAAGGTCAGATTCACTTATCCTTATGTATTTACCTTGGATCTCCAGGTTCTGTGACTCTTCTATGAAACCTTCGCCTATTTTTTGCAGTGAACGCGGAAGCTTTGAATAAATTACTCTTCTGTATTTATTTTCAACTACTGCGTCTACTACCTTGCTTTTTATCTTTGTGCTGATGCTGTCCTTGTTGCTAGCTACAGGGGTCGTGTTAACGCTTTCCTTGAGAGTCGCATATCCATTGTTTATGAGCCATGAATTTTGGATGAATTTGTAGTGTGTGGCTGATGCCCCGTGGTCTGACATCAGGATGAATACGGCTTCTTCTTCCAATCTTTTGATCCTTTCATCAAGGTAAATCAGGAACTTCGATATTTCCTCGAAGATTGGGGCTATAAGGCCCTCCAAACTGCCCAGAGTAAGGGTATAATGCATTATCCTATCAGTTTCGCTGAAACATACGAATACAAGGTCGTAATTATTCTTATCTATAAGATATTTAGAGAGCTCGGCACGTTTTTTAGTCGCATCCAGATACGCCCTTGAGCCCTCCTCTATGGATATTTTTCCTGTACTAAGCCCATTGCCTATCTCCGGTTCACCATCGAACCCAAATTTCTTGCTTGCCACTTCAACTTCCTTTGAGCTGAACCTTGGCGGGGTCGGAAACCCTGTTATCATGTCAACATTCGGAGACAGACTCTCCTCAAGAACCATTACCGGTGTCATAACAAGGGATTTGTGTCCCGTTTTGGCAAGCAGATCCCAGAAAGGGGGCAATTCGTCGGTATTATAATCCGCCAGCTTTCGCTCGTAGTTTTTATTTATACTGGTAAAATCTATCAGCCCGTGCTCTTTTGGCGTGAGTCCACTGTATACGGTTGCCCACGCTGGATTGCTTATTGGGGGCACTGTGGATTGGAGTACTCTAAGCGTATTTTCCTTCTCGAACAATTTGAACCCGTCCATGTCGTATTTTTTGCTGGCCATAAATTGCTTTATGAGCCATAGGGGTGCGGAGTCTACTCCAACAATATAAAATCTTTTCCTTTTATTTCTAGCTATCGAATTACCCTGAAACAGATATTAGGAACCGGCATTTTAATATCGTTTTTGTATTTACATTATAGTAAACAAAGCATTTATATCTTAATTACTATGATTCGCATATGAGCATAGTTATAGACACTTTGTCAAGGCTTGCTAACGATAATTCTGGCTCGCTCAAGTTAGTCCATGAGAAGGTTGTTAACTGGCACGGTGTTCTGCTGCTGCTTGCAGGCGTCAGGAAAAGCCTAAGGATTAGGATGAGGGATGGAAGGCGCTATGATATATCAGTGAGCAGTAGGTATGTGTCTGTAGACTACTCTGGTAGGGAGCTGAAGCTCCTTTACGGCACCAAAAAGGAGCGCATACGCGCAATACTCACGCTCATAGGGGAATTCCTGGACGAGGCGCATGCGGATCTGGACGTGAAAGGCAGGGACGTGGTCGACATAGGCGCCTATATAGGGGATACGCCGATCTACTTTGCGTTGAAAGGGGCGAGGCACGTATATGCCTTTGAACCGTACCCCTATTCGTACGATATGGCAAGGCGTAATGTATCGGCCAACTATCTCAACAGAAAGGTAACGATGATAAATGCGGGATGCGGAAGCAAGAAGGGCAGCATTACCATAAAGAGTGACGAAGGCAACCTTGCCGGGAGCGCAATGAGGAAATCGGAGTCGGGAAAAAGGATACGGATACTTCCCCTAAGCACTATCGTGGCGGATTACAAATTAGACAATGCTGCCCTTAAGATTGATTGCGAGGGCTGCGAATATGATATTGTACTGAAATCGGATAAGAGCACGCTCCGCAGGTTTGCAAGCATACTCATAGAGTACCATTATGGCTATCCCAAGCTGGTAAGGAAGCTGAAGGATTCGGGCTTTGCAATAAGGCATGTTGAAGAGGAGCACGCCATGAGGAACGTGAATGTTGAAAACCAGGAGATGCATGGCGGCACCATAGTAGCGACGCTCAAATAGATGTAAAAATGGGGAAATTATCGGCACTTGTGTTCTCAAGGGACAACGCACCGAAGACCATGCGTCTTGTAAAGGATATTGTAGGCGTATGCGATCAGGTTGTCGTTGTCCATTCGGGAAAGAAATCTAGTTTCGCAGAATTGAAAAGAGCAACTGCGCGTATCCCGAAAGTCGACCTTTATTACACAATAGCTTTGGGCTATGCAGACCCCATGAGGGCGTACGGCCTCGGAAAATGCAAGTACGATTGGGTACTCTACATAGACACCGATGAGCGCATAAATAAGGAACTGAAGTCCGACATCGGCGAGATAATAAGCAATGCGAAATGCGATGCCTTCGCGATAAAGCGCTACGAGCATGCCCACCTCAATGGGGATAAAGGAAGCTTCTTCACCTGGCAGGTAAGGCTTTACAACAAGCGCAGGATCCGGTACAGGGGTCTTCTTCACGAGCAGCCGGCAGTCAAGGGCAGGCTGAGGAAGCTTGACGGGAGGTACTGCCTGCTCCATGTAGAGGAGCTGAAGGCGAAAGGCTCCAGGCGCACCGACCTTGAGTACAGCCTGATAAAGAGCTACCATGACAGGCTTTCATATAGGATGATGAATGAGAGAGTTATGGATTATCTTGCAAAACTGGTGGTTCCGGAAGGTAAGGATATAGGGGAAACACCGATCGGCAAGTTCATACTGGGGTGGATGAAGCTCTACCAGAGCATAACACTGAGGAAAAAAGATGAGGAGATAAGCACATTCGATTATTTCATTTTCTACCTCATGATAGAGGGAGCGTACACAATAAAGGGGAAGGACATCAGATACCTCATCGATGAGGGCATGCCGACAGTGATCAGGGACACGAAGAGGGTTTCCGGATTCAGGAGAGCGATAAACAGCAAGGAGATATTCGAGATATCAAAAGAGCTAAATAGGCAGGGCATGATAAAATACCTGATGCTTGACAATGAGAAGGTTGTCGAGATGCTTAACAAAAAATACGGAAATGGCAAGCAGGGGATAGGTCTGCTTATAAAATTGCTTAATGACAGGTACAATTCGCGCTACCCCTGACCAGCATATAAGTCGCTAATGGTAGTTTTTTGGTCGAAGTGAGTAAAAAAATGGAAGGCGTGGAGCATGATGGCAGCGCTGTCGGTTCTGCATCGGCAAAGGTCGCTAGCCTCGTGGTCTTTGGTAGGTTCGCCGTTTTGTTCATATCAGGGATAACGTTCGTAATAGTCGCAAGGTTCCTAGGGCCGGGCGTATACGGGATATACATACTTGCGATGTCGTATACGGGGCTATTCACTGGTGTGGCGGATATTGGCGTCTGCACGGCGCTCAACAAATTTATTGCACAATACCGTGCAAGCGGCAGCAAGGAGGACCTCAATAAAGTGGTATCGAACGGTTACTTCTCCGTAATATTATCCGCGCTTGCCTTTTCGCTTATCGCATTCTCGCTGAGCAGCTTCGTGGCTGTCCATGTCCTTGGCAGTGCCAGCTATACCTATATAGTGCAAGTGGTCTCGTTCTGCATATTGGGAGGTATGCTTTTCGGAGTCTCCTATAATATGATGGTGGGCTTCGGGAAGGGTTCGTACGTCGCTCTGATGTTAATATTGCAATCGGTGGTGCAATCGATCATAAGCATTATTTTGGTAATGCTTGGTTTAGGCGCTATTGCCCCCATACTCGGGCTTTTGGTCGGTTATCTCACAAGCATTGTTACCGTCTTTGTCCTCCTCACCACAAAGCTCAAGATAAGGCTAAGGAAGCCCTCATTCGCTTATATAAAGAAATTTTTTGGCTTCTCCTCCCCGATAGCGGTATACAACGGCTTAAGGGGCGTGGTCACCAATATCGCCCCAATAATCCTTGGCATCTTTGCAACAACGGTCATCGTGGGCAACTTTGGGGTCGCGGTAAAGACAAGCTCGATAATAAGCAGCTTTACCGACGCCCTCGGATTGGTGGTGCTGCCGATGTTCGCTTATACGGTATCGGCAAAAAGCATCGGGAAGAACATAGGAAAATTCTACAACTATGCGGTCTACATGACATTCATGCTGGTGGCTCCGGCGCTCTTCTACCTTGCGGTGCTTTCAAAGGAGTTCTCGTTCACCGTATTCAGCTCCAAGTACCTCCTTGCGCCCACCTACATATCCCTGATAAGCATAGGCACACTCCTCTGGATCCTTGCAACATATACGACCATGCTGCTCATAAGCACCAGCAAGGTAAAGAAGATACTGAAATACAGCCTCATAATGACCTGCATAGAGCTTACACTGATATTCACAGTGGTGCCGATGTTCGGGGCGATCGGCCTGATATCCATACTCTTCCTCGTAACGCCATCGCTCATAACGTTTCTGATGTCAAAGGCGGCAAGGGATCTGCTTGATGTGCACCTAGACCTGCGAAAGCTCGCACGTGTGGTGATTGCGGGGCTGATAAGCGCGGCATTCCTCCTGCCTTTGCTTATAGTGCCGGGAGAGTATATAGCCGTCCTTGTGGTTGGCGTGATAGAGCAGATGGCAGTATATCCGGTTATACTGGCGCTTACCGGAGCCGCGGGAAGAGAGGAGCTGAAGGTGCTTAGGGATGTGACCGGCAATATACCAGTAATGAGCAGGATAATAAGCATATTCGCAGATTATACAGGACATTTCGTAAGGGCCTGAATGATCTTACTCCAATGGCTTCAAGCAAGAATAAATTAGTTTGCTGTGTATCTCAAGTATGCAGCCCTTCCTGAGCTTTATAGTCTCCATAATTGTCGATACGTCGTTCTCCTGGGGCAGGATGCTCATCGCGCTTTTCCTCTCGGTTGTGATAAGCCTCTTTGTCGGCATATTCGCAGCTACGAACAAGACCGCCGAGCGGATAATAATACCGATATGGGACATATTCCAGACCCTGCCCATACTAGCCTTCTTCCCGTTCGTGATATTCGTGGTCGTCGCAACGCTGCCCGGCTACATAGGGATAAATGCCGCAGTGATATTCCTGATAGTAACGAGCATGATATGGAACATCACCTTCGGCGTCTACGAGGCTGTAAAGACGATACCGGACGAATTCTTCGAGATAGGGCGGATATTCAACCTGAGCCCGCTTGAAAGGCTGAGGAAGATACTCATACCCGCAAGCATGACCAAGGTGATAGAGCAGTCAGCGCTTTCCTGGTCCATAGGGCTATTCTACCTTGTCACCAGCGAGATATTCTCTACGGGGAATGCGGCCTACACCGTAAAGTACGGGATAGGCGTTGCGCTCACCAACCTCGCCTTCTCAGGCAACTTCGGCTACTACCTTGTAGGCATAGGCGTCTTCATAGGCTTTGTCATCGCGACCCGTTTCCTGCTTTTCGGTTACCTGAAGAAAAGGTTCCAGGGTTATACAATCAATGAAAAGCGTGCGGTACATGAGACGAAGAAGTCACCCATAGTAAGGGCTATCGACAGGATAAATCCGTTCAGCAAGTCAAGATCCGAAACTGTGAGAAGGGGCGTGCTGAGCGCCAGGGAGAGGATCGCAAAGCCGATGGTCGTGATAGGGGTTGGGGCAAAGCATGCAAAAAGGGCTGGAGGCCTGGCAAAGCGCAACATCTATGATTACAGGTATCTGGTGTATGTCGCGCTGCTGTTCTTTGCGATTTACCTCGTATACACGCACCTTTACCTCGTGCCAACATACGCGGGCTATGAATACACGGTGCTGCTGGCCATGGCTGCGACACTTGCAAGGATATGGCTCGTATTCCTGATCATACTTGCGATATCTATCCCCGTGGGCGTATACCTCATCTTCATGTCAAGGAGGAGCGAGAGCTATCTCCTGCTGTTCCAGATAATCGCCTCGATACCGGCAACGATACTGCTTCCGCTGATAGCGGTCTCGCTCAAGAATGCACCTTTCCACAATGAGCTTGTCGCTTTCGTAGTCTTCTTCCTGAG
>DUIS01000051.1 GCA_013330215.1 Microcaldota archaeon
AACGGCGCGGCATACGATTACAAGGCCTGGGCGGTCTACGGGGTCAACAAAAGCGCCGCGAGGGCCGAGTACAAGAAATTCAATGAGAGGATAAAGCTCGTATCGATGCCCGCATTCAATGAGCTCATACACGGAAGGGCTATTGAAAAAGGTAAGGGCGGGATGAACCCTATGCTGACCAACAACATATTCAGCAGCAGGAAGGCGGAGGTCTACAGCCTCCTTGGGCAGAGGATTGACTTAGGCTAACCTCTGTGTTTTGTTGATGTGAGCCTCGTCCTAATTTTCCTCCTTTGCGTCCTTGATTATGGTTATCGGTATTGCGCCCTTGTCAAACTCCATCTCCGCAAGGTCAAGCGGGTTTATTGTCCCCTCTGGCACCTTTATGAGCGGTGGTGCGCCGTACGCCAATTGCAGCGCCCTTGCGCCTATGATCCTTGCCTTCTCGAATCTTGTGTATTCCATGATATCATCATTAAATGGGATTTGGCTTGAAGCGCTCCTTCGATTCCTCCATCTGCCTCTCTACCTCCTTTCGCCATTCGGCAAAGCCGTCCGTAGACTTTGGATAGTTCATGTAGAGCTTGTTCAGCACCTTCATCTTCTTCACGACGAAAAGAAGGTTTGAGAATGCGTTTATGTTCTGCGCTCCCTGCAGTATCATCTTGAATTTTCCAGTGAGGCTAAGTTCCGGGACAAGGCCGTAGCCAAGGTCCGATGCCTCCTTTGCGGTCACGAATGTCTTCATGCCGTAATTGAGGAGGTCGTTGTTGAGCGACTGTAGGTATACCCTGAATACCTCGAGGCCAGCAGTCTTGTGGCCATAGCTCTCGTTGAAGTCAAGGTTGTACTTCCAGAGCCCCTTTATGCTTACGTCGCCGTTGTGCACCGCGATTGCCGCGTTCTCGCCAGCAAGTATGCCTGCAACAAGTGCGGGGCCTATGCCGCCAGCGCTTATCGGGTTTGGCATTGCCATGCTGTCGCCCGCGCCCATATAGCCGTTGAATACAAGGCTCTCAAGCTGCCTCCTCACCGCTACAGACCAGTAGCCCTTCCCGTTGTTGTCCTTGTTGAACAGCTTGAGGTTCTTCAGCACGGGGTTGCTCTTCACGTAATCGTCCATGAGCGTGTGGAGCGTGTCCTGCCTTCCGAGCTTCTGGTTCCTTATATCTAGACTTTTCTTCTGGACACCGAGCCCAATGTTTACCTTGCCGTTGCTCTTCGGGAACACCCATCCGTACCCTCCTGGGGCTATTTGCTGGTTGAGGTGTATTATTGCGTTCTTCTCGTCGTAGTAGTTAAGGTCCTTGTGGTCGAACTCGCACTCGTATATGTACCTTCCTGTAGATTCAACATCATTTATGTCAATAGTCCTGTCGACGTACGGGTTCTCAGGAAGCTTCCTCCTTATTGTGGTGGCTATGCCGAGCGCGTCTATGACTATCTTCGCCCTTATCTCCTTGTGTGCCTTGTTCTTGTCCTTTCCGAATATGCCCACGACGAAATTGTCCTCGATAAGCGGCGCCTCCACCTCGAACTCCGGTACGTATTCCGCGCCAGCCTTTACGGCTGTGTGGAGAAGCTTCTGCTCGAACAGCGGCCTGTCGAGAACGTAGCCCTCTCCGTCAAACAGGTATCTGCTTTTGAAATCCGGAGACAGCGCCACCACACCGTCGACCTTGAGGTCCAGTTCCGGGTGTTTGAATTCAAGGCCCGTCTTTGCCTTTATGAACTTGAGATGGTCGTTTGCTACCGCATCGCCGCAGGTCCAGCCCCAGTTGGTCTTCTTTCCGACCTCTGGTTCCTTGTTCCTGTCAAGGAGAAGCACCTTTGCCCCGCCCTTTGCGGCCATTGCCGCGGCAAGAGATCCGGCAAGTCCTGCACCGGCAACGATAACATCGTATTTCTCATTCATACTTAACACTAATTGTTAGAAATAAATTCGGCTGCGATTCTGCAGAGAATCTGCCTCTATAGATAGGTTCTGTATTCATGTTTTAAATAGCTTTCTGCTTCTCTCGTTTTCTTAGAATGCGCCGTCTTGGTTTATTTGATCATCTCTTCGGCCCATATGAATTCTTTTGTCTCTTTAAAGCCCTCTTTTTTCCAAAATCCGCGTGCTTGTTTGCTCTTTGATTCGAGTATTTGTACGTATTTTATTTTTCTGCCTTTGATTTCCTTATAAAAAGCATCGAGTAAATTTTGGCCTATTCCTTTGCGCCTGTATCGGGAATCTATTCCTAAGTTGTCGAGCATGCACCAACCCCCTGCACTGCGTGATAAGATCTTTGCGAAAATAAACCCGATAGTTTTCCCGTTATGTTCTGCAATCAGCATGATGTTCTCTTTAGGTGTTGAAATAAATTCTTTTATTTCGCTAAGCTCATGAAATGGGTATTTGGGGGAGAAGGCGAGCTCTGGGATTCTCTTCCCTAGAGCGTATATCGCTCTTGCGTCTCGAGTTCTTGCCTTTCTTATTTTGGTTTCAAGCATTTGACCAATTAAGTGCCGTGGGATGATAGTCTGCTCCTAAAGTCTTACTTTGTGCGTTCTTTTGCACGGGTTTTAAGTGTTTTGTGTATTCTTTGGCGCCGTTCTTCTTTTTCTTGTGGCGACATAACTGCACGTTCAAGAATACGCATAGTAACTTCTTGGAGTTGTTCTTTTGAAAGACTTCTAACTGTCTTCTCGATAGAATCGGTGTATTCTTTTTTGCGGTCTGGATATTTTCCGTAAAAATGTCCCATATCTGCCGAAGCCATCAATTCGGCGACAACAGCACCAGTATCTCGTGTGTTTTGTTTTTGAGCTTCTGCGGTTGGCATACAATCACATTATTACTACACACTCGATAATATTTATGCATATCTCCAAAAAACCCAAAATATGGAAAAGATTGAGGGTGGATATTTGCGAGTCTTGCATACCTCGCTTCTTGTTAGAGATCTGAACTCGCAATTTTTCGAAGATAGATTTATTACGAATTTATGTTTACAGTTAAATGTGCAGGGGGTGAGATTTGAACTCACGAAGGCGCTAGGCCACAGGATCTTAAGTCCTGCGCGATTTTCCGTGGCAGCTTCCTTTGCCAGACCAGACTCCGCAACCCCTGCATCATGAGCCTGCAGATATGATTCGCTATTGGTCAATAAAAGGTTTTGGATTCCCTTCGTGAAAGACTTAAATAGATGCACGCGCAAAGGTTTAATGTGGTAAATATGGGCACTACTATTACGGAACCGAACGCAAGACTGTTTGCTGCACTCGTAGCAAACAGGTCCGATGAGGCGATGTGGATCATAACTACTGAGAGATTTAATCCTAATGGGAAGGTAAACGGGGATCCTCTTATAATATGGGCAGCGGTGAGTGGGGACGCGCTTGCGGTCAGGGCGCTGATAGACAGGGGTGCCAACGTCAACGAAAGAGGGAATGACGGCCTTAGCGCCATCTGGTACGCTAGATTTTATGCAGGGAAGGGCGAGGAGCGAAATCCGCACAACGACGTGCTCGATGTCCTAATTGCAAACGGAGCAAAAGAGAACAAAACAGACAGCAAGATAGAATTGAGAATGGATGAAAAATC
>DUIS01000079.1 GCA_013330215.1 Microcaldota archaeon
ATTCACAAGTTCCTGGACAAGCGGCTACACAAACCCGTGACCCTATGCGGCGGAAAAACCGGCCGAGGGCAAGGTATTAATACATTTCTCGGCTTATATTAGTGTATTCTAGGCATTCGTTATTCTAATCGTTAACGGATTAAGGAGTGAATTCAATGGCTAACATCTACGATGTAAAGGCTTCAGACGTTATCAGGCTTGCCTCTGAAAGGCTGAAGGACAAGCTCAAGAAGCCCTATTATGTTGATTTCGTGAAATCAGGCGCGAACAAGGAGCGCGTCCCGCAGGACCCGAACTTCTGGTACGTGAGGAGCGCATCCATACTCAGGTTCGTCTACATGAACGGCCCGGTTGGCGTCTCCAGGCTAAGGACAAAGTACGGCTCAAGGAAGGAGCATGTAGTGCACAGAAGACATCACGTCAAGTCTGGCGGCAGCGTGCTGCGCGACGCTATGATAGAGCTGGAGAAGGCGAAACTGGTCAAGTCAACAAAGGGGGGGCGCGTAATAACGCCGCAGGGCAGGTCATTCCTTGACAAGATATGCAAGGAGATAAACAATTCCTGAGTGCATCTTTATGGCGGATGAAGAGGACGAGGAGGCGCGATACCAGAAAAAGATGAGGAAGCGCGTCACCGAGGCTATAAAGAACGCGCAGATGGAGCAGCAGAAGAAGGAAATAATGAGGCAGTTCCTTGATGCAAAGGCTTATGAAAGGCTGATGAACATACGTATATCAAACTATGAGCTGTACAACCAGCTCGTGGGTATGGTCGTCTCGCTCGCACAGGGCAACAGGATATCATCGAAGATAACAGAGGAGCAGCTCATGTCAATAGTGCAGCGTATGACGTACAAGAAGGAATCAACAATAGAATTCAAGCACAAGTAGGAATGTTTATGGGAAAGAAGACGCCGTACAAGAAGAAAAGGCTCGGCAAGAAGCTGAAGCAGAGCAGGCGCATGCCGCTACTGGTCACGCTGCGCACCCATAGAAGGACGCAGCAGAACCTCTTCAACCGCAACTGGAGGAAGCAGAAACTCAGGCTCGACTACAAGGAGTGATATTGATGCAGGCAATGGCAACCAGGGCTAATTTCTCCGATGCGGAGTTAAGGAAACTGGTCAGGACACACCCATTTGTACTTGCGTTGTCTGAGGGCCATGCCCCAAAGCCACTTCCAGTCGGAGATTCGGCGCAGGAACTCGGCATAAGCATAGGAATTAAACATGGCGAGTGCGAGTCTGGCATTAATATTAGCGCCCTTATAAAATCCGGATTGGGAAGGTCGGTCGAGGCGTTTGCGAGCGACAACGGGCTTAGGATAGCTTACTTTTCAACCAGAGCATCTTCCCTTGATGCATTCAGCGTAAGGATTATGCTGCGTACCGGCGTGGTGCTGGACGAAGAGAACACCCTCCGTGAAACTGACAGAATGGTGGAGGTAACAAAGGAGCTGCTTAGTCTGCTCGGGGACAAGGCAGATACCGAGGAGTTGGGTAAGAGAATTTCAAGAGTACAGTGATTTTATGGCAAATAGACTATTGACGATAAACATAAGGAATTACCTGGCAAAGCAGCCGAGAAGGAAGAGGCCGGCAAGGATAGCCAGATATGTCAGGTACAAGATAGCACGCGCGGTGAAGATGAGGCTTGAGAACGTGAAGATGACAGGAGAGTTGAACCAGCTGATACTCAAGAAGCATCTGCATTCTATGATGCCGCTCAAGGTAAGCATAAACGTGGAGAAGGAGAAGGCGACCGCGATGCCGTTCGGCGAGAAGGCAAAGCCTTCAGCAACTGCATCGACCGCAACCACTAAGGTCAAGGAGACAGCAGCGCCGCAGAAGCAGGAGACAAAGACTGTACCTGCTCCCAAGACTGATGCAAAGGAACCTAAGAAATGATGATTATTGATTAGCTGATTTTTCATGGAGGCTGCTAAGTATAGGATATTGGGCAGCGACTATGTGGGCGTATTCGCTACAGCGACAGACAGGCACCTCTTCGTATGCCCTGCAATAAACCTGCACGGCAGGCAGATGCTCACGGAGAAGCTTGGCACTGGATGCATAGAGCTGCGCCTCTCCGGCTCCGACCTCGTGGGACTCTTCTCAAAGGCCAATTCTAACGGCATAATACTATCGAACCTCACGCTCGACGAGGAAGTGGAGGCGCTCAAGAGGCACCGCCTGGGTATAAACATAGGCGTCCTGGAAAGCGACCTTAACGCCATAGGGAGCAATATTCTTGCGAACGACCGGATCGCGATAATAAATCCGGATTACTCGCAGAAGGACGCCAAGGATATAGGTGACGTACTCGGCGTAGAGGTTGTAAGGGCGCAGATTGACGGCTTCAAGACCGTTGGGGCGAACAACATACTCACGAACAAGGGTCTTGTGATAAACAACAAGGCTATGGATGAGGAGAAGGCAGAATGGGACAAACTGACTGGGTTTGATTCGGTGAGGTCCACCGCCAATACGGGAACGCTCTCGGTCGGGCTTTCCGCGATCGCGAACTCAAGCGGGATAATTGCTGGCGACAACACCACAGGATACGAGCTTGCGCGCATCGTTGATGCACTCGAATAGGCAAGGTTACCGATTTCTGAGAAAGGTAATTAAACCTTGCATATAAAGATAAGACAACAATTGTGGTTCGATGGGAAAAAGTAAAACTTTGCTTGCTGCCATCTTGGTAGTCGTTGTGGTAGCTGTCGGGATTGCGGTGTTCGCACTGCAGGGCGCCAAGGCAGGCGCTAATAGTTCGGGTTATGCGCCGCATAACACAACGCCGATGGCAAGCAATGGCACGCAGAACACATCAGGCTCGGCGGTATTGTTCGACAATACTATGTACGCAGGTGCTGCATACATGATATTCCCGAACAGGAGCACATCCCCGCAGGCAACTGTCGCCTCTTCCGATTACGTGATGTCTGTAAGCCAGAACGGGAATGGTACCTCTACACTCTCCTTAAACTTCACGGATTCCGGAGTGGTGTATAATGTTACGGTAAAGAATGACCAGAAGGTTTATTTCATAGACGCAAACCTTGGCGATGACAACATCGGAGGCGACCACTACTATACGGGTGATGACGGCTATGCGGTTGTGGATTCCAACGGCTACATCGTGTCTGTAGACTACCCGCTTCCGAAATCATGAAACTGCTAAACCGGCCCATCGGCAAGATGTATGCGTGGTCGATAGGGCTGCTTGCCTTTTTGGCCGTAGTTTCAGGCTATGAGCTGCGGATAATCCCGTTCTCACTCATTTTTGCGGCGGTAGCCTGTGCGGCAATAGACATTGGAATTTCGGGGCTTTACAAGAAATACAAATTGAGGCTCCCGGTGTCAGGGATAATTACAGGGATGATAATTGGCTCTGTTGCGCCCTTCAACGCATCGCTGCTTCTGATACTTGTAGCCTCACTCATTGCGATATTTTCAAAGTACTTCATAACATTAAAGCATGTCAACATATTCAATCCGGCTACGCTTGGGCTTATAGTGGCGCTTCCGTTATTTGGTGCAAGCGATGCATGGTGGACTTCTACCAGCGTTTCTGCGTACGGGTTAGCCGTGCCCATCGCTGCGGTGCTTGTAATAGCGGCCTATGAGTCCAGAAGGCTGAGGACTGCGCTGTCCTTCATTGCGGTCTTCCTTGTCTTGACCATGGCCTTTGGTCGCGCCCTGTCCCTTTCCGCGTTTGAGACCGCGTTATTGGGTCTGAACTGCTTCTTTGCGCTGCTGATGCTGACCGAGCCAAAGACCTCACCAAATGGCGGCAACGCGCAGATAATTTACGGTGTGGCGGTAGCTTTGATGCTATTCGCGCTGGCGCACTCGGGGATAGCTTATGCGTATCTCATTGCGCTTCTGGTGGGGAATGTCGCATATGCAGTATACAGGAAAAGGGGGAGAGTTCTGCCATAGCGGCTCCGCATTCCCTTCTAGATTATAAATACCTTTGCATCGCATAAGATTAATGCTGATTATATGGCGAATAATGCTAATGGCAGTGGCGGACTTGACGGCGCTAGCTCCGACGAGCTCAGGTATGTGCAGCAGGTGTACCAGAACCAGTATGCGGTTGCCACGAATTCGATAAACATGATCTTGCAGGAACTCCAGGAGCTCAATTCCGCACAGAAGACGCTCGAGAACGTCAACCTGGTCGAGGGCAAGGAGGCGCTCACCAGCATAGGCGCAGACACCTTCTTCTTCAGCAGGGTGCAGAGCACAAAGAGCGTCGTCATGGCAGTAGGCGGCGGGTATCTTGTGGAAAAGGCGA
>DUIS01000082.1:0-5551 GCA_013330215.1 Microcaldota archaeon
GCAGAACAAGGAGGTTGTGTACCAGATATTCAATGCGCTCAATGACAACGGCTACATCGTAGAGGTCGAGGACAAACAGGCTTATTGCAACATAGACAAGCGCTTCCTGACTGACAGGCTCATAGAGGGAGATTGCCCCTACTGCAAATACAACAAAGCAAGGGGGGACCAGTGCGAGAACTGCGGCCGACTGCTCGATCCGGACCAGCTGGTAAACCCGAGATGCTCCATATGCGGCAAAAACGAGATATCGTTCCTTAAGGTGAAGAATCTTGCAATAGCACTGGACAAGCTCCAGGGCAAGATCCTGGATTTTGTAGAGACCAGCTCGAAAAACAATTGGAGCAAGAACGCGAAGAACAAGGCGCTGAGCTACATAAAGGAGGGGCTCAAGCCTCGCGACATAACAAGGAGCATGAAGTGGGGCATACCGGTGCCGCTGAAGGGATTCGAGCATTCTGTATTCTACGTCTGGTTCGACGCGCCGATAGCATACATAAGCATGACAAAGGACTGGGATGGGAAGAGATGGAAGGATTACTGGATGTCCAGCGATACAAAGCTGGTGCAGTTCATGGGCAAGGACAATATAGAATTCCATACCGTGATGTGGCCAGGCTTCCTTTTGGGATCCAATCTTGGATACACGTTGCCGACTACAATACGCGCATCCGAATACCTCACATCAAAGGAGGTGAAGTTCTCGAAAAGCGCAGGCGTTGGCCTGAACATGCAGGAGGCGATAAACACTCTCGGCGCGGATTACTGGCGCTTCCTTCTCATGTACATGTATCCAGAAACAGCAGACACAGAGTTCACGATTGGGGTTCTGGCCGAGGTAGTGAACAAGATAATGAATGACAAGATCGGGAATTTCATACATAGGGTGCTTACGATCGCCAAGAGCAACAAGGAGCTGATAGAGCGCATGGGAAGGGCGGAACTGGGAAACGAGAGGGAAGCGGTAAACAAGATTATAGGCGATTACAAAAGCAACTTCGAGGAGATGCACCTGAGGGAGGCACTTTACGCACTGGTCAGCCTTGCGGAATTCGGCAACGCGAAAATGAGCAGCGACCAGCCATGGAACCAATTAAAATTAAAGGACAGGGAAGACGGGGAGAAAAGATTCATCGCCGCGATGGGGCCATTGCTCAAGATAGCGTATGATCTGTCGGTGCTGCTGTGGCCCTTCACGCCTGATGCGAGCATGAAGGCTCTCTCTTATTTTGGAATGGAAAAAGAGCCGCTGCTTGACGACCTGGACAATAACCCTAAACCAGATTTTGGGAAGGAGATCAAACCCCTGTTCAATAAGCTCACAGACGAGCAGATCCAGAAACTGGAAAAGTACAGATAGCTATCTTACCTTGCTGCCCACTGCCATTTCCTTGTCCGGCCTTAGCACTACGACATTGGTTC
This sequence comes from Microcaldota archaeon, assembly GCA_013330215.1. Taxonomy (GTDB): domain Archaea; phylum Micrarchaeota; class Micrarchaeia; order Micrarchaeales; family Micrarchaeaceae; genus UBA12276; species UBA12276 sp8261u. The sequence continues at coordinate 1,423 of DUIS01000082.1, forward strand.
CGTCATCCACGGCGAGTATCATGCCCTCGGATATTGATCCGGCTATGCTCTTCGGCTCCAGGTTTGCGACAACAATAACAAGGCTATTCAGCAGTTCTTCTTTGGGATAGAAACTTTTCAGGCCCGCAACTATGTTCCTCACACCGAGTTCGCCGAGGTCAACTTTCATCTTATACATTGGCTTCCTTGCGGTTTCGAGATCTTCGATCTCTATTATTTTGCCTACCCTCATGTCTATGGAGGCAAACTCGTCTATTGTTGCCGTTTAACCACGTGATTATGCAAACTTAGCATTCAATTTACGAACACGCTTCTCAGAAGACCGAACAGACTGGCACCTTGCCGCTCCTTTTCGAGTCTATCCCTTATAGCATCGGTAGTGTTGCTGTGAGCTATTACAGCATCAATGATCTCGTTAAACAGTGGATCTTTCCTGTTGCTGCCCTTCAGCACTCTCAATGCTACAACATTCAGTGCTGCAGATGGAGATGCGCTGTTCCTTGCAATTTCGAGTAGCACCCTGGGTTCTTGGTCCAGATAAGAATAGGATATGAGCGCTTTTTCGCTCGTTGCCATGCGCGCAAATTTCACTCTTTCTGCCACGCTGTATTTCTCTACAAACGCTCTTGACATCGACATGATATCGCTTGCTCTTGTTCTTATTTCGGTCGTTTTTTCCATTGCATCTCCTTTTGTGAAAACCTTTTCCCAGAATATCAGCCTGGTCATAGCTGCTAATCTGATTGGGTTGCTTTCTGTAATCTGCTTTTGCATCAAATGTTATTTATATATTGGTACGGGTTCTTGTTTACCTGACTGGTTCCGCGCGATCTTATCGGGCTAATCTCCGCTTGAAAGCACTTCAGGGGTTTCCCCTCTTAGGAAGTCCCTCATCTGCTTCAGAATGTGGCGGATTGGCGCAGCTCTTTTTGCGTGGGAAGCTTCCTCGTTTCGCAGTGTAAACAGGACCGTATTTTCTGACGGCGAATGTCCAGATCTCAATAGCTTATGGAATTCTCGCGCTTGGTTATAGACTGCTTGCGCTTCGGGCTGTCCATACTGCACCACAGGCCCCCTGTGGTTCCTGAGGACATCACTCGTTTGCCTGAGTTTCCTTTCAGATAATCTGGTCATTTGCGCGTTCCCTTTTTGTATATTTTGACCGCTTCCGGTCGATAAATGCCTGTCGTGCCTTACTGTCCTGAATCGTCGGTTCTATTGTGAGCCCCATGGTATATATAGGTTGGTAATATTCGGCATTACCGGAACTTCGCGATTTGGCAATAAGGTTAATAAGCTATTTGTGGGTATTATATATGTTTTCTCTTCGTTGATTTTCTTCGGTGAAGAGTATTAATATTAAAAAGTGATCCAATGAGCCAAATGGGCATACAGATACACAGGAAATCAGACACCAAGATGTCGGGCAACGGCAGGAAGAACATAACTGCAAGGGATAAAAGGAGAAGCGAGGTAGGAAACTATTTCTCTGCCACGAAGCTTGGAAGCGAGAACATCAACCTCTCGGTGAGAAGGCGCGGAGGAAACAGCGGCACGCGTCTCAAGAGGGCGCTGTACGCAAATGTGCTCGAGGGCGGCAAATACAAGAAGGCGAAGATAACCGGTGTTCTCGAATCCAAGGACAACCGCAACTTCGCAAGGCAGAACATAATAACAAAGGGCGCCACGATAATCACTGACCTCGGAAACGCGGTTGTGCTCAACAGGCCCGGAAGGGAAGGAAGCATAAACGCAAGGCTTCTGAAGGTGTAGTCCTTGCCGGCAAGAGTCTATGTTTGCGAGAAGTCCGAGGCGGAGGAACTGAAGAGGGTACTCGCCTATGACCCTTATCTTGACACAAATCTGATACCCCCCAGCGTGACGCCTAAGGACAAGAAGGAGAGCGATCTTACGGACGAGGAGCGCAGGCAGATAGCCGAGAGGGAGAAGGTTGTCTCCGAGAACCTGAAGAAACTGGGCGAAAGCCCGCAGGGACGCATAATATTCACGCGCCAGGAATACAGCCTGCGCGACGGCGCATCGCTAGGTCTTGACGAGAACATGGTTTACTTATACATCAGCGCGTCCGACGACTTCCTCAACGGGGCTGAGGAGCGTTTCAAGAAGGAATTCAAGACGATAAAAAGGGCCGGGAAGGAGGATGAGGAAAAGGTAATAGGCGCGATAAAGGAGGAGGAGGAAAGGGCCAACACAGGCTTTGGATCCATATTCGGTAATTGATTTGAACCTACTAAGCTCGAACGACCTTACCAGGGACGCGATAAAGGAGATATTCGGGATAGCCGAGAGACTCTCAAGCGGCAAGGAGAGGGTGGAGCTCAAGGAGCACACCACGATGGCGCTCTTCTTCGAGGAGCCCTCCACAAGGACAAGGGTCTCGCTCGAGGCCGCGATAACGCAGCTCGGCGGAATGCCCATATACATAGACGCACATAGCTCGCAGAGGATACGAGGAGAGGCGCTCGCCGACACCGCGAAGGTGCTCAGCCTGTACTGCGATTTCATCGCGGTGCGGATGAACAGCCATGAGGGCCTGCTCGAGATAGCCGCGAACTCCAAGGTGCCTGTCATAAACGCGCTCACAAGCCTTGAGCACCCGACGCAGGCGCTTGCCGACGTGTACACAATAATCGCGCACAAGGGCGAGCCGAGGAACCTCAGGATAGCATTCATAGGCGACATAGCGCAGAACACCGCAAACTCGCTAATGCTCACAGCCGCAAAGCTGGGGGCAAAGATCTCGCTCGTCGGGCCGGATGCCTGCAAACCCAATTCAATTTATTTCAACAAGGCTAGGGAATACAGCAAGGTGGACCTCAGCAGCTCCATAGAGGAGGGGCTCGAGGATGCTGACATCGTCTACACTGATACCTTCGTGAGCATGGGGGACGAGGACGAGGCTGCAGCGCGCAGGAAGCTCTTCGCACCGTACCAATTGAACGCAGATTCGCTGGCGTATGCGAAGAAGGATGCGCTGGTCATGCACCCGCTGCCAGCGCACCGCGGAGAGGAGATAACCGCGGACGTGATAGACGGAAAGAGGAGCATCGTCTGGGAGCAGGCTGCGAACAAGCTGCTGCTTGAGAAGGCGGTCCTCATCTATCTTTCGGGAAAAAGATAGCCTTAAATATTATAAAAAACAGTAAATTATAGATGATAAAATGGGTAAAATGCAAGAGCTTAGACATGAGATTCAAAACACCGGCGGAATCCGGGTCATGCACCTGCTCAGGGTAGCTGCAGACAGGCAGCTCACGCAGGAGGAGATGAGGAAGGCAACCGCAAACGGACTGCAGCCAGAAAGGCAAATGCGGATATCATTTTTAAGCGAAGGGACCCAAAATTACAAAGGGAAGCATTACTACGTAGGGGAAAAGGGCTATTCCGTCATTGTTGAGAAGTTTACATGTGTACAGGCCTCTGGCCGCAACCAGCAGTACCTCGACAAGTACGAGGAGAGAAGGTATACGAAAGAGGGGAGGTTGGCGTCAAGAGTGATAGTGACAGGATATAACCTCAACAGTCTCCGTTTGGCGTATACTCCGCCCGGGGCCCTTGTCGGCAAGGCGGATGAAAGGCAGACATACCCGCGCAGGGCCAAAGCCTGATTGCATTCTAATCGGGCTCTCGTATCTTCTGGAAACTGTAAAGTTTTCCTTCGGATGCAGATACCTATATATTTCTTTCAGCGGCATTATACATCATGGACCTTCTGGAACAGGTTGCCGTAATAGTCATCATCATTGTACTAGTAGCCAGTGCCGTCTTCCTGCTCTCGCAGGGAGGAAAGAGCAGCAAGCTCACTGCGGCGCAGGCTGAGCAGCTTGTAATCAACGACGTGAGGGCGGTCAACCCCAACGCGAACATAACAGTGGTAAGCGTATCAAACTCGACGGTGCAGAAGGGAAGCTATAGCATAGTGCTCAGCGTCGCATACAACGCCACAAGGGCCTGCCCGACGCTCTTCATCGATCTGTTCGACTATCCCGCGTTCAGCCTGAGCAATTACACAGGAAACCTCTACACCTACGGCAATGCAAACAGATGCACGATAAACGGGCTTGTGAATTCATCGTCGGCCCCATATGTTATTGGCTCGCCGTATGTC
>DUIS01000082.1:5601-11494 GCA_013330215.1 Microcaldota archaeon
TTGGCTCGCCGTATGTCGCGATCGCAAGGTCCTACAGCAGCGACATACCGCTGATAACAGCCTACGTGAGCAGGTTCGGCTATAACAACACGAACGTGAGCGCGAGCTATTATTCGAACCTCACCAGTACGCATTTTTCAAACAATTATTACCGCGCCTGGCTTGTGCGCTACAAGGCAAAGGCTGCGAACTACTCGGTATACGCGGTGATCGACTCCTCAGGATCCGTCGCTGCGAATTATACGGCTACGCCGTGATCCGGCGCATTGCGCTGCGCAAAAAGTCCATTTATGTTATTACTCTTTCTTGTATCTAGGTAAACGGACATATACTGATATATTTTAAATTATGCCAAATGTTCCGCGCTTGTCGTTTAGGTTTGGGTAACTACTTATATCTGCCTATGAAGCAAAAGGCTTTTAAAGCTTATCAGATTAACCTGTAAATAAGGCGATCACGATGACCGATATGGTACACGACGTATTCGGAAGCAGACAGGGGAGTAGCACAGCAGCTGACGGAGAAGAGTTCAGCTCGACACAAATAAAGATAGTAACAGCGGGATTTGGTGGTGCAGGTTGCAACATCGTAAACAGACTTCTTAAAGTGGGAGTGAAAGGCACTGAATTTGTAGCAGTGAACACTGATGCTCAGCACTTCAAGATAATAGACGAGCGCATAAAGAAGGTGCTTATAGGCAGGACACTCACAAAGGGATTGGGTGCAGGAGGCGACCCGGCAATGGGAGAGAAGGCGGCCGAGGTTGACAGACAGTCGCTCGAAGGCGTATTCGCAGACACACAGCTGGTATTCCTATGCTGCGGTATGGGAGGAGGAACAGGAACCGGCGCGATAACAGTCGCGGCCAAGATAGCTAAGGAGCAGGGCGCGATAGTCGTTGCTATGGTAACGTACCCGTTCGACCTCGAAAGGGTCAGGAAGGTAAAGGCAGAGGAGGGGATACAGAAGCTCAGGAAGTTTGCGGACAGTGTCATAATACTTGACAACAACAGGCTGGTGAAGCTGGTGCCGAACCTGCCGATGAACGATGCGTTCGCCCTTGCGGACGAGGTCCTCGCAAAGGCAATAGGAGGGCTCGTATGGACGATAACCCAGCCAAGCCTGATCAACATAGACTTCGCTGACGTACGCGCGATCATGGGCAATGGAGGAGTAGGATTCATCGCTGTTGGCTCAGGAAGGGGCGCAAACAAGGTAGACGCAGCTGCAGAGGGAGTCCTCAAGAACAAGCTGCTCGACGTTGACTTCGAGGGTGCGGATGGCGCAATAATACACATATCCGGAGGGGCATCGATGACGATAGGCGATGCGATACGCTCAGGAGAGATAATAACGGAGCGCATGGACCCGAACAGCAACGTAAAATGGGGAGCAAGGCTCATGCCAGGCTATGAGGACCAGATAGAGATAGTCGCAATAGTCTGCGGAGTAAAGGGCTCGAGCATAGTAGGGCACCTCGACACGGAGAGGAAGTCTCTTCCATATGGAGATCTTGAAATGGTAGGTTAATACCTACCCTTTTTAATTTTTCCATTTTTTTATATTTATGAATTTCACACGGCTGGCGAGAACTGCAGTAGAAGTTGTTGAAGCGGTATGCATCGAGGGAATTTCTTGCCACACCCGTTCACCCTTGCATTGAAGGTGAATTGAATGAACGACCAAATAGGGGACGACGATGACTTCGTAGTGAAGCTGGCTGTTGTTGGCGCAGGAGGGCAGGGATGCAACCTTGTCAACAGATTATACATGAACGGGCTGAAGAGCGCAAGGACCATAGCGCTCAACACCGATGCAAACCATCTCAACATAGTGCATGCGCACCAGAAGATACTCATAGGCAAGGAGCTCACGCGCGGGCTCGGCGCAGGCGGATTCCCGGAAATGGGAGCAAAGGCTGCGGAGATGAGCAAGGAGGAGATAAGGAAGGCCGTAAGCGGCTACAACATGGTATTCATAGCTGCGGGAATGGGAGGAGGCACAGGAGGAGGATCCGCGCCGGTAATAGCGCAGGTCGCAAGGGAGGAAGGAGCCCTTGTTGTCGCGTTCGTGACATACCCGTTTGCGCTTGAGAGGAGCAGGAAGAAGAAGGCGGACTGGAGCATAGAGCAATTGAACAAGCAGGCGGACACCACAGTCATAATAGAGAACGACAGACTCCTGAGCTATGCGCCGAATCTCCCAATGGAGAAGGCATTCGACCTGATAGACAGCATCGCATCCAACGCGGTGAAGGGGATAGCCGACACGATAACCATGCCAAGCCTCATAAACCTTGACTTCGCTGACGTGCGCACAATAATGGGCAATGCTGGCGCGGCAATGATAAACATAGGATACGGAAGCGGCACTGACAAGGTAGAGAGGGCTATAAAGTCCACGATCGCTCACCCGTTGCTTGATGTTGACCTGGAGGGCGCAAAGAGCGCGATGGTGCACGTAACTGGAGGCACGGGTCTCACCATATCAGAGGCCACATCGATAGGTGAGGGAGTGACCAGCGGGCTTGCTGACAACGCGAACGTGATATTCGGATCAAGGCTGGAGCCAGAATTCCAGGACCAGATAAGGGTTATGTCAATCGTAACTGGCGTAAAGCCGAAGTTCGGGACCGCATCATCGCTGCTCAACAGGAACGCGAGCACGGACAGCAACTTCATCACAGGATTGGAAATGCTCTGAGCATTTCCTTATTCTCTTTTTTACCGGCTTAGGGAGGCGAAAAGCTACCCGCAGCTATAGGTCTGTACGCCGTTTCCAATAGGCTGACTGCAGTCTCTGAGTTAAAAAAGGATGACGAAAGGCTGAGCTTGCCATCGGACCAGAACCAAGTTTCTGTTTGGGGAAATCTTAATTCGTGGCCTAATATTGAAACCTTGCAGTTTGCCAAGTAGTTTGCACTTTTATCCGCAAGCCCTTCGTATGTCATAGCGTTGTTTTGCGGACCGGTGACCTGGATGTTTCTTGCCGCCGTAGCCCTCATTACGACCTCGCTTTCTGTTTTTGTTCTTGTAACCATTGAATCACTAACAAGCACCTACATTATCATAAAAAATGCTCTGAACATTTCCTTATTCTCTTTTTTATCCGCTAGGCAGGCGCAGGTGAGACGCTACCAGAGGTTATGGTTCTGTACGCCTTTTCTAATGCCGCAATTGCCGTATCCTTTTCAAGATTGAGTGTTGACAGGACGCTGTGATTACCATCGGACCATGACCAGCAGTTTTCATAAAATTTTAAATCATGGCCTAATGCCGAAACTTTGCAGCCGGTCAAGTGGCGAGCGCCTATGTTTCTAAGATCTTCATATGCCATGACGGCGCCCTGCGGGTCCGTGACCTGAATGCTTTTTGCTTCAATAGCCTTCATTACTATCCGGCTTTCCCTTTTCTCTCCTGCATGGTTTGCAGTTGTTACCATTTGATCACGCTAGGAGTTTATCGGCAAAATATATATACCTTTATATACTTTTTCCACCGAATAAATAGGAATTAACTAATTCGTACAGTTGTTTTTTATGGAGGGGGACGATATAAGTTACGCATCGATGCACGACATAAAGGTAGGGCGCTTCCTGCTCATTGACGGGGTCGCGTGCAAGGTAGTTGACATAGACATAAGCTCGCCGGGCAAGCACGGCCACGCCAAGATGCGCGTAACCGCGATCGGCATATTCGATGGGGAGAAGAAGACGCTGCTGAAGCCGAGCGACGCGGACATCGAGGTGCCGAACATAAAGAAGAAGAAGGCGCAGGTGGTATCCGTAAGCGGCAACATCGCGCAGCTCATGGATTCAGAGACCTACGAGGTTTACGACATAAAGATAACCGACGAGTTCTCTGGCAAGCTTAACGCAGGCTCGGAGGTAGAAGTGATAGAGGCGATGGGAAGGAAGGCGCTCTCAAGAGTGCTTACAGGGTAATTAGATGGAACTGAAAATACTTTCGAACAACGAGAACAAGCTGCTTAAGAGGAAGGAGATAAGCTTCTCCGTAGTGCAGGAAGGGGGCACTGTGAACAAGGCTGAGCTTTCGAAGGAACTGTGCAAGAAGCTCAACCTGCACCCGGAGAGCACGATAATAACAAGGATAGATCAGGGCTATGGCATGAAGGGCAGCACGGGCATGGCCCATGCCTACCAGACAAAGGAGGAGCTTGAGAAGTACGAGCCGAGGAAGCTCCTTGAAAGGGGCGCGAAGAAGGCTGCGAAGGCGCAGCCTGCCGAGGCGAAAGCTGAAGAGAAAACAGAGTAGATAGTATGGCAGAGAAAAAGGAGCAAAAGAAGAAGGACATAACCGCGTACAAGCAGGGAAGGCAGTGCCCGAAATGCTATTCCAGGATGGCCGACCATGCGGACAGGTACGCATGCGGGAAGTGCGGCTACACTGAATTCAAGCAGAAGAAGCAATAGGTGTGATGATACCAAGGAGAAAGGGAAGGGTGGCTAGGAGGGCCAAAAGGAAGGTGGCACCGAGCAGGTACGCCAAGAGGACCGCCTACGCCATAACGATTTTGCTGCTGCTCATCATGGTGCTCTCCGGTGCATTGTACTCAAAGGGTTACATAGGCATGCCCGGCTTCACCGCAATGGGCTCGATCGCGCTCTCGCTCTTCTTCACATCCATAGTATTCTCATGGATGATCTTCACTGGAAGCACGCCAGGCATGATAGTGAGGTACCTTGGCCTCACCAGGGATAAGATCTCTGTAAAGGTCATCTGCATAGGAATTGCGCTTTTCGTGGCAATCGTCATATTGGGTATGGTTGTCAACTCGATATCGAACGCAACGGGCGTGCCGCTGCCTACGAACGTGCAGAACGTCTTCGCTGGGGCGCCGCTCTACTTCCTCATATTCACGGCCATAATAGCGCCGATAAACGAGGAGATACTATTCAGGGGCTTCCTCGTATCGAAACTCGGCAAGATGTTCGGCATCGCCTCGGGCATAATAGTCAGCGCGCTGATATTCGCGGTGCTGCACCTGAGCTATCTCTCGATAGCTGAATTCGTGGCAGCCTTCACCTTCGGAATAATCGCCGGTTATGCGTTCGTTAAGACAAAGTCCCTCTATCCGAGCATAGTGGGGCATATCCTGGTCAATGCCGTAACGATAACCTCGCTCATCTATGTCGGGATGCTCATACATCCGTAAATACCCGGTGTTTGTGTGGATAAAGATACTGGTGCAATCATAGCGGAACTCAAGAAGAGGGCGGACAGGAACGCCGTAGACGGGATGTCGAGGTTCGGCATCAATACCAAAGATGCGCTGGGCGTGAGCATACCCGAACTGAGGAAATTCGCAAAGCGGATTGGAACCAACCATGAGACTGCCATCCGGCTCTGGAAGACAGGGGTGCACGAGGCAAGGATACTCGCCTCTTTTGTGGATGACTATTCGGCCGTCAGCGAAGGGCAGATGGAGGAATGGGCTGGCGATTTTGATTCCTGGGACCTGTGCGACCAATGCTGCAGCAACCTCTTTGACAGGACCAAGTTCGCCTATGGCAAGGCGATCGAGTGGCCAAAGAGGGAGGAGGAGTATGTAAAACGGGCAGGGTTTGTGCTGATGGCTGCGCTCTCTGTGCATAACAAGGAGATGAGGGACGCCCAGTTCGAACGCTTCATCCCGATAATAGAGAGGGAATGCCTTGATGAGAGGAATTTCGTAAGGAAGGCTGTCAACTGGGCGCTAAGGCAGATAGGTAAGCGCAACAAACGGTTAAACAGATTGGCTATCCTCTCTGCTGAGAGGATAATGCTGAAGGACTCGAATACGGCGAAGTGGATTGCGAACGATGCGCTCCGCGAGCTGAAAAGCAATGCTGTGCAGGGTAGATTGCATGCTTAGGTTGGAAGTAGCCGTGATG
>DUIS01000082.1:11556-12944 GCA_013330215.1 Microcaldota archaeon
ACGTAGCCGTGATGGAGCCCAAATACCAGCAGAACCTCGGGTACATCGCAAGGGTCTGCAAGAACTTTGGGATTGAGGAGCTTGTGCTCATAAACCCAAGATGCAACCACAGGGGCAGGGAGGCGGTAAAGTATTCGAAGCATGCGGCCGACCTCCTGAGAAGCGCAAAAATAATCAAAGGAATAAAAGGGCTGGATTCGGATCTTCTTATCGGCACCACGGGGATATGGCACAAGAGCAACGCCTCTTATTACAATATCTACAGCCTCTCGAGGCTGTCAGGGCTTGTGAGGAGGGCTCTTTCGGCCAGGAAGAATGTCACTTTGCTGCTTGGAAGGGACGACACCGGGCTCAGCCGCGATGAGCTGCGCCTGTGCGATGCCTCTGTCTTCATAGGCGCTGGCGAGAAGTACCCGATACTCAACATATCCCATGCGCTTGCTGTGATACTCAACAGCCTGGTTGCGCAGGAGGGCAACGCAGCGATGAAGGGGCTTTATGCCGAGGCTAGGGAGCAGGAGGCGCTCGCAAGGCTTTTCGAGAGCTCATTGAGGGGCAGGAAGAGGATAAGGGATAAAAAGTCAGTCGCTATGGCGTTCAGGCATGTGATAAGGAGGTCCGTCCCGACAAAGAAGGAGCTGAATGCGCTTTCCATAGCCTTCGCTAAGCCTTAAAAACAAAAGAAATAGAAAAAGGGAAAACCCTGGAAATGCCGAAAGATCTTATCTTTCGGTCCTCGAGGCTGCCTTCCTTGTCTTTATTATCTTGATCTTCCCTGGCGTCAGAAGTATCTTGTCCTGATCTATCCTCGCTATGTCGCCGTTCATCTTGTCGACGTACACCTTCAGGTCGTCTATGACGGCCTTGAGCGTGTTCGGCCTCTTCGCCATCTCGGATATGTTCAGAAGGATTATGTTAGCAGAGCTAAGCTCCTTCTTTATCAGTTCGACATCTGTCTGCTGCTGCAGGGCAACGGGCTTTATGTAGTGGTCTGCCGGTTCGTGCATGACGTCAACGTCGTCCATCTCCGCCGCATTCATATACTCTTCAACATCGATTCCTTTCGATGAAACTCCTAAGGATTTCCCAAGTTTTTCAAAGATGCTCATGTTTTCACCATCTTGTTTGTCGCCTTTATCTTAGCATTAATATATGCACATTAGCTTTTAATACTTTCTGTATTTTTGGATTATACGAGGGGAAGTGGCTGATTTTTAAATATTGTTGCCTGCGCTGGTTTTGGAGCGCAGGATTTGGCGCAAATCCCAAAAGAAACGCTTAATAAATGATTATTGGTATTTTATCTGATTCGATGATACTCACAAAGAGGGTATACGAGAAGTTCACCGTTACAGACGGGAAGCGCGTGCTTGTCGAGAGGCTCTGGC
>DUIS01000072.1:0-497 GCA_013330215.1 Microcaldota archaeon
CCGATGGGAGCAAAAAACGTCTGGGTTCCATGTCCACTAGATATATACAGTGACGATATTATGGATACAAAATCTATTTCTAAAGTCAATGGCAACGCCAATGATGCAGACTGGATGAAAGGGCTTGCCAGAAGGGATTTGAGGCATGGTGAAACTGTTTGTGGAGGGGTCGTGTTTACCCTTACGCCATTTTTTAACTGGATTGGAGGCAAGAGGATTGGTGCGCAGCTATTTGTACCAGACCATTCCTGGAGCCAAAAAGGGATTGTTAGGACCATAGAGGCCTCCGAGTATTCAAAAGCGCAGCAGGAGGCTGAATTTTTAAGAAAGGCAATAGTTGATATAAGATTGCCGGAAGAGTGTAGCCTTATCTGCGGGAAGCATATCGCATTTGTTGGGGGAAGATATTACGATGCTGTTCTGCTTGGGGAAATAAGATATGCTAAAGCACTGCCTGAACTACTGGAGGTTGCCGGCCACGACCTAGATGAGAGGAT